>NZ_RAWR01000057.1:0-45386 GCF_003986945.1 Corallococcus sp. AB018
ACGTACGAGGTCGCAAGCGAGCCGAAGCCGCGTGGTTGCTCGCACTCGTCGCCCACAACCTCCTGCTCGCCATAGCGCAAGGCTGGTTCGACGAGTCGGAAGGCTCATTTCTTCTCACGCCCTGAGCCGAGGCGCCCTCCGGCCCCAGCGCTCACCAGCCCGCGTTCCGTCCAGGGGCGCGGGCTCCGCAGTCCCATCGGTGGTGGTAGCGGTAAGGCTCTACCAGGAGGGTGGGCGTCAGGGACTCCGAGACAGACGGGAAGGCAACGGACGCGCCAAGATCTCTCGTCAGTGCCTGGGGACGCGGCGCATCCCCACGCTCGACAAGCCTCTCTGCGAAAGGCAGGCATGGCAGAAGTGGGCCAATCGCCAGCAACTCCGGATTCGCTGGCGATTCACCGTGCCGAAGGCCCGAGCGAAGTTCCATTACCAACCCGCAGACTTCACCCGGTCATAGGATTAGCACGGCGGCCATCACTCAATCGTGGAGTTCGTCACCCGGATGGGCGTGTCCGAGTGGTTCGAGATCTGCGGATAGGTCACGTACCAGGAGCCGCCCTTGTTGTTCTGGATGACCGAGCGGTCGATGCGGATGTCGCCCGAGTGGTCATTGGTCACGAAGAAGATGGCGCTGCCGTGCGCGTTGACCTCGTTGTGTTCGATTCGCGTGCCGCAGAGCGACAGCGTCATCGTGTTGCCGTCGTTGTAGATGGCCCCGCCGCTGCCACCACCCGGCGTGCCCGGCTGGGCGGGATTGGCGCCGTTTCCGATGGCCCGGTTGTGGGAGAAGAGGCTGTTGATGATCGTCCACGACACGCCAATGCTGCTGATGCCGCCGCCGTTGGAGCCGACCCCGCCGTAGCCCTCCTTGCCGCCGAAGGTCGTGTTCACCACGAAGACAGGCCGGTCGTCGTACTGGTCGAACACCCGCAGCGCCGCGCCTCCGACGTCCGGTCCGGTGTCCGCGCACAGGTTGTTGAAGAAGCGGGAGTTGAGGACCTTCACCCGCCCACCGCGCACCCAGACCGCGCCGCCGCCGTCGTACTCCTTCTCACTCTTGGAGCTGGCGTCCACGAAGGTGAGGTTCTGGATCGTCAGCCGCGGGTGGTCCTGGTCCTGGCAGTGAGAGGTCGTCCACACCTGGGCCTGGTCGCAGGTGTTCATGTAGAGGATGCGGTGCTTGCCCGCGCCACTGAGCGTCACCAGCCCCTTGCCGTCGATGACGATCTCCGGCCCCTTGTCATTGAAGACCTTCGCCGTCCGGTCCAGCGTGATGACGACGGGCTCCGGGCCGCAGTCGAAGGTGATGACCCCGCCCTTCGCCACGGCATTGACGAAGGCGTCCGAGGTACAGCTGGCCGGCGTCCCCGTCCCGACGACGGTGGTGGGCCGGGACACATCCGCGAGCCCGGCCTCGGCAGGCACGGTGCACGTCGCCTCGGCGTTCGGGTTGCCGGCCGGGGGCCCATCCTTCGGGTTGGTCAGTGGGTTGGGAACGTCCACGCCCTCATCGTCCGAGCAGCCAGCGGCGCACACCAGCGCGACACCCACGGTCAGGGAGCGCAACGTGGACATGGGGAACCGGTGAAGTCTCTTCGGGTGCATTCAGCCTCCAGGAGGGAGGCAGTCTAGGGCGACGGCGCACCCGGGATGAACAAGGGTCATTCCCGGCGTCACAGCGAGGACCGCTTGCGGCAGTCGGGGATTTGGGGCACGAGACGCGCCTGTGATCGTCCGTCCCCGCCCTGGCTTCTTCAAGCTCCTGTTCGTCGTGCGCGGCACCATCCTCCCGCGCGTCCTTCCTCACGTGTTGGGGGTCGCGGCGCTCGCCACGTTGGTCGTCCTGACGCTCAAGCAGGGCTACATCCGGCTTCCCATCACCTCGCCCGCGCCGCTGTCGCTGCTCGGCATCGCGCTCTCCATCTTCCTCGGCTTCCGCAACAACGCTTGCTACGACCGGTGGTGGGAGGGACGGAAGCAGTGGGGCGCGCTCATCATCGAGGTGCGCGCCTTCACCCACGCGACCATCGCGCTGCTGGACGACGGACGCGCCGAGCTGCCTGTCGTGGGACGGCAGGCGGCACGAAGACTGGTGCACCGCACCATCGCCTTCCCCTACGCGCTCGCCGCGCACCTTCGCTCGCAAGACGCCGGAGAGGCCATTGGCCGCCACCTGGAGGAGCCCGAGCGTTCGCGCGTCCTGGGCAGCGGCAACCGCCCGAATGCCCTCCTGCGCGAGCACCAGCTGGAACTGGCCCGCCTGCTCCGTGAGGGCCGCCTCACCGACATCACCTGGGCCGCCTTGAACGAACGGGTGCACTCCATGATGAGCATCTTCACCGCCTGCGAGCGCATCCGCCTCACGCCCCTGCCCTTCGCCTACACGGTGCTCCTGCACCGCACGGCCTACCTCTTCTGTCTGCTGCTGCCCTTCGGCCTCGCTGAGTCGATGGGTTGGTTCGCGCCGGTGCTCACGGCCATGATCGCCTACACGTTCTTCGGCCTGGACCTCCTGAGCGAGGAGCTGGAGGAGCCCTTCGGAGAAGCTCCCAACGATCTGCCCCTGCTCGCGATGTCCCGCACGGCGGAGATCAACATGCTGGAATCGCTGGGAGAGCCCCAGCCGGAGCCGCTGCGCCCCAAGGACTTCGTCCTCGGCTGACGGAAACATTCTTAGCAGTATTTTCAGCGAATACTGCTTTGGCTAGCTTCCCAAGGAAGCGCCAGGAATGACCCTGGCGCGCATTCCGAGGGAACCATGCTCAAGCTCTTGTCGTCGGCCGTCCTCAGCCTGCTGCTGTCGCTGGGGCTCGTGCCCGCTCCATCCGAGGAGCCAGCACCGGCGGCGCTCGCCGCCACGACGACCACGGTCGCGACGCACAACACGTGGCACGGGCAGGCGAACACGAGGCCGCTCGCGGACATCATCGGCTGGCAGGAGGTGGACACCGCGGAGGGCCACTCCAAGCTCGATGCGATGGATGCCTACGCCCACTTCCGGCCCGGTGACGGCCGGCTGGACGCGCGCAATTCCATCGCCATCTCCTGGCGCAAGAACAAGTTCGAGAAGACGGGTGACGGCTCCCGCCTCACGCACGGCGGTGAGGCCAACGTGACGCCGTCGCGCTTCGTGAACTGGGTCGTGCTGAAGAACCTGGCGACCGGCGAGAAGCTGGCGTTCATCAACACCCACTACATCTCCGGCGCCTGGAACGGCGAGCACCCGGAGCGTCAGGACCGCTGGCGGACGCACAACACCGTGGTGCGCGAGGTCGTCGCGGAGCTGTGCGGCCGGGGCCTGCCCGTCGTCCTGGTGGGGGACTTCAACCGCGCGCTGTCGCAGGACATCCCCGGGATGAACCACCTGAACACGGCGGGCGTCAGCGGCGTGCCCATTGATCAGATCTACGTCAGCGTGGGCATCGGCACCGGTCCCGCCGAGCGCCTGGAGAAGTACGGCTCCGACCACTTCGCCTACACCGCGACCGTCTCGTACTGAGGAGAAGGCCGGGGCGGGAGGACCGCCCCGGCCCGCCCGCGCTACCAGCAGGTGAACTGGAGGTTGTCGTACCGGACCGACGCGGTGCTGAAGACCAGGGTGCGCATGTCCCCCTGGGCGAAGCCGCTCTCACCGCAAGCGCAGGTCGCCCCGGTGCCCGTGCACGACGTCCAGTTGGTGATGTCCCCGCTCGAGTCCTTTCGGTACTCGGCGTTGAAGACCGCCTTGTTCTTGTTCGTGAACCAGGTCTTGTACGCGCCGCACTCGTTGAACCTCTGGCACTCCTCGTTGATGGCGAAGTCGAAGGAGTCCGCGAGCGCGGGGACCTGGTCCACGTCGTTCTTGAGCGCGATGCCCAGGCACAGGGAGTGGGCGGTGGTGGCCAGCCAGCGGTTGTAGTCGAGCTGGTTCGCCGCCGTCAGGCCCCAGCAGGCCTGGTCGGTGCAGCTGATTTCATCGTCGTGCGAATAGCCGTCGATGTTGTCCGGCTCCACCGCGTCGCAGCCCTTGTTCTTCGCCAGCTGCATGCGCGACGTCATCACCGTCCGCACCGCCTGCTTGCGGTGGTCCAACCACCACTCACAGCCGCCACCGGCCGTGCACCAGTCGCCCATGATGTGCACGGACTGCGCGCAGTTCTCCCCGGGGGTGCAGTACGTGTCCTGCGGGAACTGGTTCGCGTCTTCCCGCCAGTCCTCATAGGAGCCCGCGCTGAAGTAGCAGACCACCTTCTTGCCGGCGGTCTTGTACTCCTGGATCTTCGCGGTGCTCGTATTGAAGAGGTCCACGACGTAGACCTGGGCGTTGAGGTTGGTGGGAATGGCGTTGTG
Organism: Corallococcus sp. AB018; assembly: GCF_003986945.1. NCBI lineage: Bacteria > Pseudomonadati > Myxococcota > Myxococcia > Myxococcales > Myxococcaceae > Corallococcus > Corallococcus sp. AB018. Next base: position 4,330 of record NZ_RAWR01000057.1, read on the forward strand.
CTCCAGGTCCCACATCCAGGTGGTGCCCTTGGGGAAGGCCGCCACCGTGCAGGAGGAAGCCTCACCACAGACGTTCGGAGTGCCGCCACCGCCGCACGTCTGAGGACTCTGGCAGGCGCCACAGCTCGCGACCGTGCGGGCCTGTCCACAGTTGTCGGTGCCGCTCACCTGACCGCAGCTCGCGCCCTGCCGCGCGCAGAAGGCCGCGTCCGTTTCAGCGGTGCACGTCGTGGAGATGTCCCACGCCACCTGGAGCCGGAGGCTGTCCAGCTGCGCCGCGTCCGTCCCCGCGCCCTTGATGATGCGCGCGCGGATCTCCCCGGTGCTCGACACGAAGTTCGACGCGACCTCGGTGGTGGGGAGCGCGAGCGTCAAGGCCGGCGTCCACACCCAATCACCGCGCCCCTGCGAGTTGGCGATGCTGACCCAGCTGGAGGTGGAGAACCTGTACAGCTGCCACTGGTAGTAGGACGCGGCGACGCCGGGCCCCTGGTACTTCGTCAGCAGGCTGAGCTGGGTGACCTGGGCCGGGGTGGGCGCGGCCTGAGTGAGGCTGGAGAGATTGAAGGACAGAGAGCCCGAGTAGCTGGGGCTGAACTCGATGTACTGCGCATAGCAGTCCGCGTACGCGCCGACCGTGCAGTTCGCGCTGTTCGTCTTGAGCACGGCCATGCCGCCGCTCTTGCCCGACGCGTCCGTGTTCGCCTGCGTGCTCGCGGAAGCGAAGTCGATGACCTCCGAGCCCGGCAGCGACTGCTGTTGAGCCTCCGGCTCCCGCACGTCGTCCGCCTCCAATGGCATGCATCCAGGTGTCAGCAAGGCAAGGCAGGGGAACAGCCAGGCACTCCAGTTCGACATTGCGCCTCCAGGGGTTTGGGCCCGGCTATCACAAAAGGCCACTCCATCACTTAGCTCTTGCACTAAGTGTCTGAAGACGTTACTTAGCCTCGTGGAAAAGCATCCGGAAACGCTGAATGGAATTTTCCAGGCGCTCGCGGATCCGACCCGCCGGGCGGTGATTGCGCGTCTGGGAAAGGGCCCCGCCAGCATCAGCGACCTGGCGAAGCCCTTCGACATGGCCTTGCCGTCCTTCATGAAGCACATCCACTTCCTGGAGGGCAGCGGGCTCATCCGCACGCACAAGGAAGGGCGTGTGCGGACGTGCGCACTGGAGAAGAAGTCCTTCGCCGCCGTGGAGTCGTGGCTGTCCGCTCAGCGGGCCCTCTGGGAAGCCCGCACGGACCGGCTCGAGCAGTTCGTCACCGCCACATCACCCAAGGAGTGAGTCGAATGTCCCCTGCCCTGAATCCCGAGCTCGACCTGAGCATCTCGCGCATCATCAAGGCGCCGCGCGCTGTCGTCTGGAAGGCCTGGACGGACCCTGCCAGCTTCGAGCAGTGGTGGGTGCCCGCGCCGTCGCGGTGCAAGGTGTTGGAGATGGACCTGCGGCCCGGCGGCGCGCTGGTGACGCACTTCAGCGAGACGGCCACCAGCGACTTCGGGCCTCACCTCAGCGCGTGCTTCCTCGCCGTCGACTCGCTCGAGCGCATCGTGTTCACGAACGTGATGGTCGCCGGCTGGCGGCCCGCGGACGTGTCCGGCATGCCGCTCATGACCGCCATCATCACGCTGAAGGATCATCCGCAGGGCACCGACTACAACGCCCACGTGATGCACAAGAACAGCGCGGACAGAAACATGCACCATGACCTGGGCTTCCACGAAGGCTGGGGCACCGTCACGGCGCAGCTCGCGGCGATCGCCGAACGGCGCGTGTGACACCTGTGTCCGGCATCCGCGGGCGCGAGCTCTGACAACCTTGTCGTGCGCGGGCGCGAAGGCACTCTGAGCGGGCCTCATCCACGCGGGTGGAACGACCCTTGCTCCAGCAAGGATCCGTCCCCATTCGCAGCAGGAGGCATGCGTTGAACAAGGCGATGCTGATTCCGGTGCTCCTTCTCCTCACCGCGACCCAGGCCCAGGCCGTGGAGCCGCCGGGGCCGCGGCCCTCCGTGGGAGAGCGGCCCGCGCACGCGCTCTGGATCTCGCCGCTGGTGACCGGTTCCCTCCTGCTGACGGGGCCACTCGTGGGCGGCACGCTCCACGTGGCGCTCCCTGTCGGCACGAACCTCCAGCTGTCGGACCAGACCGACCTGGTCATTGAAGTCACGCCCCGGTACGCGCGCCGCCGCTGCACGGATGACATCGGCAACTGCGGCACGGGCCGGGCGCTCACGGTCTCCACGGGCGTGGCCTGGACGCCATGGCCCCGCGCACGGGGCGACGGCTTCTTCCTCCAGCCCAAGCTGAGCGGCATGGTGAGCAACGAGAAGGACCGGCCCGACGCAGACAAGGGCGAGCCCGCCAATCGAAGCACGACGGGAGGCCAGCTCACCCTGGGCCTGGACCTGGGCTACCGGAAGACGTTCGCACGCACGAACTTCTATCTCGCCGCGGTGTTCGGCGCGGCCGTGGGCTACAGCTGGAACCAGCAGCGCAAGGAGCTGGACCTCGGCGGCCAGTACAGCCTGCCGTGGGGTGATACGCGCAGGAACGGGCGCATCGTGGACATCAACATGGACATCCTGCGGGTGGGCTTCAGCTTCTGATGCTCACGCGGCCAGGACCGCGAGCCGGACCAGCTCACGGAAGTACCTCGCCGCTGGGTCCGCATGCGTTCGGTCGTGCCAGCACAGGGCCATCTTGACGGTGTGCGCGGGGACCGGCGCGTTGACACAGCGAACGCCCAGGCGCGCTCCCTGCGCCGCGACGAGTGACGCCGGCAACGTCGCGACCAGGTCGGTCGCGGCCACGATTGCCGCCGCCGTCAGGAACGAGGGCACCGTCATGGCGACCTCGCGGCGGATGCCCGCGCGTGCGTACGCGGCGCCAACGAGGTCCCGGAAGCCCTTGCCCGGGACCATCTCCACGCCCACGTGACGGAGCGCACCGAGCACACGCGCGGACAGGCGCTTCGTGAGTCCAGGGTGGTCGCGGGCCACGAGGACGGTGCGCTCGTCCAGCAGCGGTTCGATGTGCAGACCCGCGCCCCGCCCGGCGAGGCCGATGTGCAGGTCGACCTGTGACGAGGTCAGGTCCCCGAGCGCCACGAGCGAAGCGATGCCGACCACGGAGAGGCGCGCGTTCGGCATCTCTCCAGCCATCCGGGCGGCGATTCGCGGTCCCCATGTGACCTGCCCCGCATCGGCGACGGCGAGCGTGAAGGTGCGCGTGCAGCGGGCCGGCTCGAAGGGGGCCTCTTGCAGCCCGGACTCCAGTTCGCGCAGGCCTCGGGCGATGGCGGGAGCCAGCGCGAGCGCGCGGGGCGTGGGGACGATGCCACGGCCCTTGCGCGTGACCAGCGGGTCGCCCACCACGGACCTGAGGCGCGCCAGGCTGTTGCTGATGGCGGAGGGCGTGACGTGGAGCCGCTCGGCCGCGCGCACCACGCTGCGCTCGGTGAGGACGGTGTGGAGCACCAGGAGGAGGTTGAGGTCGAGGGCGGCGATCGAAATGCTCACGGTTGGTGAGCCTAGACCTCACGAACCATCACTACCAGGGAGGTGTCCCCTTCCCCATCATGGGTGCATGCACAGACTGCTCGGCTGTCTCGTCGCGGGCGTGCTCATCGCATGCCACGCCTCTCCACCGCTTCCTTCCCGGAGCACTCCCATGCCCATGGTTCACCAGATCCAGGTCCTGGATTCTTTCATCTCCTACCGCGAGGCCGGGACGGGCTCGCCCATCGTGTTCCTTCACGGCAACCCCACGTCCTCACACGTGTGGCGGAACGTCATTCCGCCGCTCGCCGGCCGGGGCCGTTGCCTCGCGCCCGACCTCATCGGCATGGGGGATTCGGGCAAGCCGGGCATCCCGTACCGGTTCGAGGACCACGCGAGGTACCTCGATGCGTGGTTCGACGCGCTTGGCCTGCGGGACGTCGTGCTCGTCGGCTACGACTGGGGCGGGGTGCTGGCCCTGGATTGGGCGCGGCGGCATCCGGACCGCGTGCGGGGAGTGGCCGTGTTCGAGACGTTCCTCCGCCCCATGCGCTGGAGCGACTGGCCTCCTCAGGGCGAGCAATTGTTCCGCGCCCTGCGCACCCCAGGGGTCGGTGAGCAGCTCGTGCTCGAACAGAACGCGTTCCTCGAGAAGTCCTTCGCGAACGGCGTCAAGCGCGGGCTCGCGGAGGGTGATCGGGCCATCTACCAGGCCCCGTATCCAGACGCGGCGTCGCGACGCCCGGTGCTGCAGTGGCCTCGGGAGATTCCAATCGATGGTGAGCCCGCCGACGTCGCCGCGGTGATTGAGAGCTATGACGCGTGGCTCGCGCAGCCGTCCGTGAAGCCGGTGCTCCTGCTGACGTTCGGCGACACGGGGCTCAACGCGCCGAGCATCGTCGAGTGGGCGCGAGCCAATCTCCAGTCCCTCGAAATCGTCCCGCTCCATCGCGCGGGGCACCATGCGCCGGAGGACGCGCCGGAGGACATCGTGCGCGTACTCCAGGCCTGGATGGACCGCTCCGCGTGGTGAGCAACCCGGGCTCGTCCACCAGGTCAGCGCCTCCGCCTGCCGCCTCCCCGCCTTCCTCCGTACGTTGAGCCCTTGCCATGATGATGGCCCCGGTTGCCCCCACGCTCCGGTTCCTGCACCTGGGGCCGACGCTCGCGGGTGGCCTCGGCGATTTCGTCCGGCATCCAGGGTCGGTCGAGCAGTTCCTGGAGCTCCAGAAGCGAACGGGCCTGGAGCACACCCCGCCGGCCACGAGCCACGCTGAAGCGCTGGGAGCGGTCGAGCACCGGCAGTTCCTCTTCCACCAGGGTGCGGGCGAGCTTCTCCGGCAGGTGCAGCCGCACCACGCCCCGCAGGGCCCCGTCCGACAGCTCCTCCACGTCGTACTCCAGCGGCACCGCCTGCTCGCGGACCTCCACGTTGTCCGGGAGCGCCAGGAGTGCCCGGCGCGTCGCGGGCGGCACGAGCGCGTCCAGGTCCAGCCGCAGCGGGCGCTCCCGGAAGTCATCGAGCGTGTCCACGCCATCGAGCTGCGCCTCGTAGAGCGCGGTGAGCTCCGGGAACCCGAGCGGCGCGGTCATTCCTCCCGAGCGCCGCCACAGCTCGCGCACCTCGGCGATGGCGACCCGGTGCCGGTCCACCGCGGGATGCGGCGCCTCGCCCCGCGCCAGCGCCTCCGCGAGCGCGTGCCGGGCCGCCGTGGCCAGCTCCGGCCCCCAGGCGCGCAGCACGTCCACTTCCTGCTCCAGCGTGAAGCCGAAGTAGTCCAGCCGCTTGACGAGCACGACCGAGCGGAAGCGCACGTCATACACGGGCGCCACCGCGTGACGTTGGGCGTAGCGGCGCAGCAGCGACTGGGGCAGCTGGGTGCCTTCGATGGCGCCCTGCGACTCGCCGTTGCGGTCGGCGAAGTAGCGCAGCGTGCCCGCCACCGCGCCCAGGTTGCCGCACACGCTCGTCTTCGACACGCGTGTGAGCTCACCCCAGGCCGTGCGCTCGTCGATGACCAGGTCGAAGGGCATGAAGCGCGCGAGCAGGTCGCAGAAGCGATGGTGGATGCTGGGGCTCGCGAAGGGCATGCGCGCGGGCAGCGCCAGCCCCACGCTCCGGTACACGCTCGCCATCGCGAGCGCCGCGTCCTCCAGGGCCTTCACCAACACGCCTCTCCCCTCCGCCCACGCCGCGAGCTTCTCCGGGTCGAAGACGTGGCGCGGCAGCCCCTGCACCTCCCCCACCGTGCCCGCCACACGGAAGGCCTCGGCGTACAGGTTGTACGCGGTCAGGTGGTCACTGCCCTGCACGAGCACCTCTTCCAGATTCCGCTCCTCGCGCGTCATCCGGTGCAGGGACTCCACCGCGCTGCACACCGCGAGGAACGGCAGCAGCGCGTCCTCCGCGTTGACGATGAGCTCCGCCCACGGACGCTCCACGGGCAGGGCCTCCACCGCCCGGCCATAGGCGGACAATCGCCCGTCCGCGTCCACGATGCCGCGCGCCTCCAGCTTCGCGAGCGCCCTCCGATAGGCGGCGCGGTCCAACGGCACGGGCAGGTCCAGCTCATCCGCCCGCACGCCCAGCGCCGCCGCGGTGAGCGCCACCCGCTCCGGCTCGCCCGCGAGCTGGAACTCGGGCTCGGTGGGCCGCAGCGAGGCGAAGTGGATCAGCCGGTCGCTGAGGATGAAGACGCGCCCGCCCGCCACGCGCCCGTGCACGCGCCCCGCCATTTGCAGCAGCTCGTTGTTGCCCAGGTGCACGCGGGTGAGCACGTTGCGGCCGCCCTCCACCACGTTCGTGAAGCGCAGGTCGTCGATGACGACGGTGTCGAGGCCCGGCACGTTGAGCGCGCTCTGCCCCGCCGCCGTCATCGTGAGCACGAACGGCCGGGGCGCCGTGCCCTCCAGGAAGGGGCGGATGGCGCGCAGCGGCTCGCCGCCGTGGTAGTGCGCCGCATGGACATCGGATGAGCGGGCGCGCACGTGGGCCGCCGCCTCCTCCACTCCGGCGCGCGTGGCCAGGAACACGCCCACGCCACGCCCCTGCCGCTGCACGTCCTGGAGGAAGGCGTCGTCGAGGAAGGACAGCGGCTTGCGGCGCTCCACCTCCACCTGGGCCCCCTTGCCCGGATCGAAGGTGGACACCTGGAGCACGTCCGCGCTGTCCAGGTAGCGCGCGTAGAAGGCCGGGTCCACCGTGGCGGACAGCCAGATGAAGCGGCAGCCCACGCGCTTGCCCAGGGCCAGGCACAGCTCCAGCTCCGCGGAGGTCTGGTGGATCTCATCCACGATGAGCGTGTCCTCACGCCGGATGGCGCCTCCCTGGAACCAGCGCCGCGCGATGCCGGTGGTGACGATGGCCACGTCCGCGAGCGGCGTCTCCGCGGTGGCCTCCCGCTCGCGGTTGACCACCGCCACCCGAAGGGGCCGCCGGCCCGTGAGCTCCTCCGCGATGGGGCGGATGGCGAGCGTCTTGCCCGTGCCGGTGCCCGCGACGATGCCGAACCCCTGCCCGCTCCGGGCCAGCGCGAGGAGGTGCTCGCCGTGGTGCTCTCCCAGGTACGTGCGCAGCTCCAGCCCGAGCGCCAGCTCGATGGTCTCGCACGCGGCGCGCGTGGGCGCGATGACCACCACCCGCCCGCGAGGGAGCATCGTGGAGGAGGAAGCGTCAACGGGAGGTGGCAGGTAACGGTCGGTGGGCGTGCGCACGAAGGCCAGTGATACGCACGGGAGGTGTCCCGGGGAAGCGTTAGATGCGTCCGGGACCGGTCAGAACGAGGCAGGCAGCCGCGCACGCCAGGGCTTCAGGCATCACACGGGCGCCTGGCCCCATGGCAATGCCCTCAACCCACATGAGAGCCGAGGACGCGAATCGCGCGTCCCCGGCGCGTCAGGGTCAGCGGCTCATGTCGCCTCCACCCGAGCCCGAGCCACCCGAGCCCGAGCCACCCGAGCCCGAGCCCGAGCCGCCAGTGCTCGAACCACTCCCACCGGGCCCACAATCACCCGAGCTGCCAGTGCTTGAGCCGCCGCTCGTACCACCTCCGCTAGAGGTACCTCCGGTGGTGGAGCTGCCGCCCGTGCTGGAACCACCCGTCCCCTGGTTCGTCCCTGCACCTGATCCGCCAACGTCGCCAGAGCCCGTCTCGGCTCCCTCCGTTTCCTTGGAGCTTCCGACGTTCGTCCTGCCTCCGATTCCTGGCTCCATCGTTCCGGAGCCACCCGTGCCGATCCCCTCACTTTTCGTGGTCTTGCACCCCGCGCCAACGAGCAGCGCCGACACGAGCGTTCCCAGCAGTACCGCCTTGAATGCCTTCATTGCATGCACCTCCCTCACCGGCCCGGGGGAAGGTCGAGAAACAGCTCCTCGGGAGCCACTGACCTTGGGGATGGGTGCGAGGTCGGGAAGGCACACCTCGGATGAGACGGGGAGGCTTCATCGAAGGGGCGTAGGCACCGGCTCCCGGCCCGTGGTGTCAAGCCTCGTCCAATCGAGGACTCGTCTCTAGAATGGACGGGCCGTTCAACCCGGGAGGTCATACATGCGCAAGGGAATCGCGAAGTTCGTGTTCATGATGGGCGTCGTGGCTGGTGGCGCCGTCGGAGCGCTGATGCCCACCAACTCCGAGGCCATTGGCCTCTGCTCCAACATCTGCATGAACGAAGACTGCTCATGCTTCCGCCAGTGTGGCGGCGCGGGCGGTGGGCAGTGCGTGTGTTCGGACGAAACCATCTGCCAGTAGGCCGCAGCGGATGAACCGCGTCCGGGCCCATCACGGGGCCCGGACGTACCCGCCTCGCCCGGTTACAAACGGCCAGAGCCCCGCATGAAAACAGCGAAGGCCGTGCACCGCCACGCCCTGTCGCGAGAACTCACCGAAGCAACTTCTCGCGCGGCATCCGGCCGGGCACCTGGGTAGCATGCGCGGCCATGAGCCTGTGCCAGAATGAGTTCGTCTCCCGCGCGGAGGCCGTGCGCGCCCGGCTCGAAGGCGCCGTCCTCGAAGCGCTCTCCCATCACGGTGAGCCTTCGGTCTCGGACCTCGCCGCTGTCTTTCGGAAGGACGCGCAGCGGTCTCCGTCCCAGGTCGCGGAGGCGCTATGTCCCGGCCCCCTGTCGCCCATCGGCTTCGCGGCCCTGGTGATGCGCGAGCTGCTGGCGCCCGAGGACTCGGTGCTCGAAGGGACCCTCTCCGAGGTCCGGGTCATCACGGGCAACGCGCGGGCCGCCGGCTTGCTGCGTGTCACCGCGCCCCTCGTCGTCCTCGGGGACCTGGAGGTGGCGGGCGTGCTGGAGGACTGCGGACCGGATTCGACGGTGGTGGTCGTGGGCCGTTGCACGGCATGGGGGCTCCAGACGTCTGGGAACTTCCTGGTGCTCGGCGACCTCGTGGTCCGGGACGCCATCCAGGGCATCTACAACGACGACAGCCTCGTCGTGGCGGGTGACCTCACCACGCGCTTCCTCGACGAGAACGATCACGACGTCACCTGCTACGGCGAGACCCACACCGAGCAGCACCTGGAGAACGGCCGCCCCGGCGAGGAGGCCGCCTCGCTCGCGTCCACCTTCCTGCGCCCCGAGCTGTGGAACCTCGATCTGGGGGAGATCCACCACAACGCCTTGTTCAAGCGCATCCACGAGGGCGAGCCCGTCTTCACGGACACGCTCCAGCCCCAGCAGGTCCGCGAGCCGGATGAACCCACCGCCGAGGAGCTCGAAGGCCTGGACATCGCAGGCATCGCGGCCCAGGCGTCGAAGAACGCGCGCGCGAGGGACGTCGTCTACGCCCAGCGCAAGACGGGCGAGGTGTGGCTGATGCGTCCAAGCAGCCTGCCCCTGCACATCTTCGACGGGAAGCAGTTCCTCGGACAGGGGACGCCCCCGGAGCTCGACGTGAAGCAGCGGGCTTCGGAGCGCGTCACCTTCTGGCGCAAGCGGGGCGACCTCTTCATTGAGATCGAACGCTTCGGCGCCATCGTGCAGTTCCACGCGGGACTCAACAACGGGTCGATGCGCACGTTCCGCTTCGCCTTCGAGACCTCCGACGCCGCCGCACAGGAGGTGCGGCGGCTGGAGGCCCGCTACGAAGGAGACTTCCTGCGCGTCACGACCGTGGTTCCCGGCCGGGGCCCGCTCGAACGGGAGTTCGCGAAGTACGGCGGACCGAAGAACGAGTACACGTCGGCCATCGTGGACGGCACCACGCTGGTCACCCGCGACGACGAGCGCCAGGACTTCGATGACGAGGCCTCCGCCCTGAGCGCCCTCGAGGATTGGATCGCCGAGAAGCGCCAGGCGGGGTTCGACCTGAAGATCCTGGAGTGGAAGCCCTTCGGCCTCCTGGGCAGACGCTAGGACTACTCCAGGGTCATGTAGTCCGGCTGGTACACCGACCGGTTGCGCAGCGGCGAGGGGCCACCGCTGTTCACGCAGTAGCCGGTCGGGTTGTCGCAGCCGGACTCGGGGTTGCCCCAGTACGCCGTGAGGTTCATCCAGGCGAGCGACCCCGTGTACGTCCCCGCCGGCTGCCATGGAATGATCACCACGTTGCTCCAGGTGTCCCACGCGAGCCCGGCGCCGGTGTCGTCCGCCAGGAAGTCGCCGTTGAAGATGGTTTCGTAGATGTGCCGCGCGGCGTCCGGGTAGAGGCCATGCGAGCCATTGGCGGAGAACACCTCTGGATGCCAGCCGCTGAGGAACACGGCCTTGTCGCCGAACGTGAAGGTCTGCCCGTTCGCGTGCTGGCTCAGGTAGACCTGCGCGGGGCGCCCGTCGATGAAGCGCACGGTGAGGTGCTCCCAGTCCCCCACGTGGTTGCCGAAGGTGGAGTAGCCGCCCACGCAGCCCCAGGGCGAATACCAGCCAATGCACACGCGCTTGCCATTGTTGTAGGGGTAGAAATTCCAATACAGCACGTCCGTCACGTTCGTCGGCAGACCGCCCTGGGTGCGCGTGATGACCTGCGCGTAGACGGGCACCGGCGTCTGGTTGGGGCGCTGGCCGTCCAGGAACTGCGGATCCGTGCAGGAGTCACAGCCCAGCGCCTGGTTCGTCACCAGGTGGCCGTTCTCCTCGTGGACGTTGGCCAGGTGGAACTGAGTGGAGGACGGGAAGTAGGCCTCGTCCGGATGCAGCCACACGCGCGGCGCGAACGCCGCCACCGTCTGCGCGTCCACGGGCAGGCCCCGCAGCTCCGCGTTGGACGTGGCGCTCTTGTTGAGGACCCAGTAGCGGTTGCCGCCCGTGTCGCCGTGACTGGGGCGGGAGACGAAGGTGGACGCGGGCAGGCCTCGGTGGTCGCGCGCCGCCGCCTGCCACACGCCGATGTCGTCGTCCGCGCCGGAGCCCCTGTCGTCCCACACCCAGGCGGGATTGGCGGGCAGCACGTATTCGCTCCGCACGCAGCGGATGAGGTCCGTGGAGGGCTTGGAGTAGCCCAGCACCGCGACGTGGCCCAGGCAGGTGTAGCCCGCGGGCGCGACCGGCTCCCAGAAGGAGACGTCGTGCGTTCCACCGGAGCCGGAGTCGTCCCAGATCCAGTTGTAGTTGGACGGACGCGCGAGCAGGTCCCCCTCGCCGCGAACCACGAACGTCGTCGCGGGCGCCTGTCCCCGGTTCGGCATGGCCACGTCGCCCAGCGAGAAGAAGCCCGGCGTCTGGGAGAGGTCCGGGCGCCAGACGGCGATGTCGTTCGTCGCGCCGGTGCCGTGATCGTCGTAGATCCAGCTGAAGCGGCTCGTGGGCCGGACCTCCAGCGCCTTGGGATGGCGCAGCACCCCGGAGTCCGACGCCAGGGTGAACTCGGCGCTCTGGCCCGACAGCGCGGTCGCGGCGACGAGTTGGTAGCTGCCCGGGGCCAGCGTGACGACCAGGCGCGAGTTCGTACCGCCACCGCCGTTGTTGTCCTGCGCGAGGATGGTGCCGTTCGCATCCAGCAGGTACAGCCAGGCATCCGCGGACGACGTCAGCGTGAACGTCACCGGGTTGCTGGACGTCTGTGCATCCAGCAGGAACACCCGGTTGCCCGGACTGGAGGGGCTCTGTCCTCCCGAGCCCTGCCAGAAGCCGTAGACGGTGTTCGCGTGGGCTGCGTTCGCCACGAGCGAAGACGTGGCGAACGCGACGAGGGATAGGAATCGCCGGAGGTCCATGGATACCTGGGGAAGGAGGAAACCCAGGACCCTACTCCGGGACTGCTATTGCCGGACGTCGTTCACGTGGTTGTACGGGGCTCCGAGGGGAATGGCTTCGCCGTTGGCGGCCGTGCGGTTGACGGTGGAGACGCTCCACACGTCCAGCGTGTCATCGTTGTCCACGTTGCCCACGCACGCGGCCGTCACGACGCAGTCGGGACAGGTCCCCTCCACGCCGGGCTTCACTCCCGCCCGCGCAAGCGCCGCCTGGATTTCAGCCGGATCGATCGCGGGGAAGTCTCCTGCCACGGGGAAGACGTCCTCCGGCATCCGCAGCACATAGGCATAGCGATTGCGCGGTCCCGGCTCGAAGCCCATCGCCTCGAAGCTGCCCAGGGGCTGCTCGTCCACCATGCTCACCCTCGCAGCGGTGAAGATCGACCTCAGGTTCATCTTGCACTCCGCCTGCTTCGAGCGCGCCTGGAACTGGATGAAGTTGGGGATGGCGATGGCTGCCTGGATGCCGATGGTGAATAGCCCCAACCCCGCCACGCAGAGTGCTGCGATGGCGAGCCCCCTGCGCCCGGCGTGCTCCGGCTTGCCTGTCTTCACCATCGCCAGGATGGCCAGCACGAGCCCTACCGGCCACAGACAGACGACGCACAGGCCTGCGATGGCGAAGCCCAGTGCGACTCCGGGCAGGACGGTCTTCTTCGGCGCGGCGGACTCAGGGGGTCTGTGGGTCGTCACGCCCCGCATCGTAGTGCCGGGCGTACTGCTGACGGAGCACGAACTTCTGGGCCTTGCCCGTGCTGGTCTGCGGCATGGCCGGGAGCAGGACGATGGCCTTCGGCACCTCGAACCCACCCAGGTGCTGGCGGCAGTGGGCGTTGATCTCCGCCTCCGTGGCGGAAACGCCAGGCTTGAGCACGACGAAGCCCGTCACCGCCTCCGCCCAGCGTGAGTGCGGCAGACCCACCACCGCGACCTGAAGCACCGCGGGGTGACGCAGGAGGACCTCCTCGACCTTGATGGACGGGACGTTCTCTCCGCCCGTCTTGATCATGTCCTTCTTGCGGTCCACGAAGAGCAATTGGCCATCGGCGTCGAACATGCCCAGGTCGCCGGTGTGGTGCCAACCGAAGGCGCTCGCCCGCGCGGTCGCCTCCGGGTCCTTGTAGTAGCCGAGCATCACGTTGGGCCCGCGGTGGACGATCTCCCCCACCTCGCCGCGCCCGAGCAGCCGGCCCTCGTCGTCCATGATGGCCGTCTCGTTCGTCACGACCGAGTCGCCCCAGTACGAGCCGAACCGCTTGAGCTGCTGCTCCGGCTTGAACATGGTCGTCGCCGGGTACATCTCCGTCTGCCCCGACGCGAGCGCGAAGCCGCCCGGGCAGAAGTGCTCGATGAGCTCCACGAGCATCGTGCGCGCCATGGGCGCCATCACGTAAAGACACAGGCGCAGGCTGGACAGCTTCGTGGCCGGACGCGCCGGGTGCGCCAGCATCGCGCCGTACATCACCGGCAGGCCCAGCAGGAACGTGATGCCGCGCCGTTCGACGGTCGCGAGCATCGCGCCCGGGTCGAAGGCCCGCCGCACGACGACGGTCGCCCCGGCCAGCAGGAACGTCATCACGATGGCGTGCTGCGCGCAGTGGAACATCGGGAGCACGCAGATCGTGGAATCCGTCGGCCGCATGCCCAGCTCGAACAGGTTCCCGCTCAGCGCCGCGTGCACCGACGCATGCGAATGCATGACGCCCTTCTGCTGGCCGGTGGTCCCACTGGTGTACATGATCTGCGCGAGCTGGCCGCTCTGGATGTCCACCTCTGGCAGCGTGCCGTGCTGCCCCTCCAGCGTGTCCAGGAACGCGACCGTGTCTCCGCCCGGCGCCGCCTGACCTTCCGGCACGCAGACGATGATGCGGGTGCCCAGTGCATCGAGCATCGCCCGCAGCCCGGGCTTCGCGAGGAGCTCGGCGTCGACGACGGCGTGCGTCGCCTCGGCGTGTTCGACGATGTACTGGACGGCCTCCACGGAGAGGCCGGTGTTGATGGGCACCCAGACGAGCCCTGCCTTGTAGATGCCCACGAACGCGGTGAGCATCTGCGCCGAATTGCCGCAGAGCATCGCGATGCGCGCGCCCTGGGGCAGCCCTTGCGAGAGCAGGTAGTGCGCGAACGCGTTCGAGCGCCGGTCGAGTTCCGCGTAGGAGAACTCGAGGTCCCCGTCGACGAGTGCCGTCCGCTCCGGCCAGCGCAACGCCGACCGGTGGACGATGTCTCCCAGCGAGACGCGGCTGATGCGCGGGGCCTGAGGTGCCTGGATCGCGGACATCGTGTGCTCCATTCCGCCCGTTCGGGCGTCGGGTCGAACCGGGTGCTCCCGCAGCCTATTTCGGCGCGGCCCACGCCGGAGGCCGGCGCTCCAGGAAGGCGAGCATCCCCTCCTGGGCCTCCTCGGAGGCGAACAGCCGGCCGGAGAGCGCGACCATCTCCGCACCCCCGGCATCGATGCGCGCGCGCAGGCCAGAGGCCACCAGTTGCTTGGTCTCGCGCAGGCCCTGCGGAGACGACACCCGGAACGTCTCCAGGATCTGCTCGACGGCGCCATCCAGTGACGCGTCCGGCACGGCGGAGGTGATGAGCCCGATGCGCGCGGCTTCGGCCGCGTCGAAGGCCTCACCGGTGAGGAAGTAGCGGCTCGCCGCCCGGCTGGTCAGGTGCGGCAGGGTGGTGAGGGAGATGACCGCGGGCGTCACGCCAATGCGCGCCTCCGTGAAGGCGAACTTCACGGACTCCGCGACGACCGCCACGTCGCACGCGCCCACGATGCCGATGCCGCCCGCCCTCACCTGCCCCGCCACCTTCGCGACGACAGGCTGGGGCAGCGTCACGATCGTGCGCAGCACGTCGAGCAGCACGCCCGGCGCCTTCGCGGCGCCACCGTCCGCCATCTCCGAGAGGTCCGCCCCCGCGCAGAACGCGGGGCCGGTGGCCGCGAGGACGACCGCGCGCACGCTCGAGTCGGCGCCCACGGCGTTCAGCCGCTCCAGCAGCTGCGTGACGAGCGCCCGCGAAAGCGCGTTGCGGTTGCGCGGCGAATCGAGCGTCAGGGTCGCGACGCCACGAGAGACTTCGTACCGGACGAGCGGTGCTTCACTCATGCTGCCTCCTTCGCTGCGGGGGAGACGACCGCGACGACATGCCGTGCCGGCACCTGCGCCCCGACCGTGACGTTCACCGCCGTGACCACGCCATCCGTGGGTGCGATGAGGGACGACTCCATCTTCATCGCTTCGAGCACCACCAGCACGTCGCCCTTCTTCACGGTCGCGCCGACTTCGGTGCTCACCCGGATGATGCGGCCATCCATGGGCGCCCGCAGGCGGCCGTCGCTGGCGCGCTCGCGTTCAGAGGGCAGCCGGAAGGAGACGTCGCGCAGCTGGCGCGTGATGCCGTCCAGCGAGCACCACAGCGTGCCACCCGCCCGGCGGTAGCGGACCGCGCGACGGCGGCCCGCCACCTCCACCTCCGCGCGTTCGGCACCGAGGCCGCGCAGGGAGAGCGCGAACGAGGTATCACCGACGCGGACCGCGTAGGCCTCCGGAGCGACGGGGCGCACCGAGGCGCGGAACTCCGAAGCACCGTCATGCAGGCTGACCGGCACCGGCAGGGCATAGGAGCTGCTCCAGCCGGTGAGCGTCGCGTCGAAGCCCCCCTTCCGCGCGAGCGCCTGCGCGTCGTCGTGGAAGAGCAAAGCGGCCAGGATGGCCTGGTCCTCCAGGGAGGCCTTCCCGAGCTCTTGCAGCATCTCCGGCGGAGTGTGCGCGCCGACGAAGCCCGTGTCGTACCGGCCGGAGCGGAACGCCTCATGCTCGAGGACGTGCTGGATGAACGCACTGTTCGTCGTGACGCCGAACACCGTCAGCTCGCGCAGCGCCGCGGCCAGTCGCTCACGCGCCGTCTCGCGGTCCGGTCCGTATGCGATGAGCTTCGCCTGCATGGAGTCATAGAACGGCGTGATGTCCTGCCCCTCGCGCACGCCATGATCCACGCGGACGCCCTCCCCCGACGGCGGCTCCCATGCGAGGAGCCGGCCCGTCTGGGGGAGGAAGCCCCTGGCCGGATCCTCCGCGCACAGGCGCGCCTCGATGGCATGTCCGCGCCAGGTGATCTCCGGCTGCGTCAGCGGGAGCGGCTCGCCGTCCGCGACGCGCAGCTGCCACTCGACCAGGTCGAGTCCGGTGATGAGCTCCGTCACCGGGTGCTCCACCTGGAGGCGCGTGTTCATCTCCATGAAGAAGAAATCGCCGTTCGGAGCCAGGAGGAATTCGATGGTCCCCGCGCCGCGATACCCGATGGCGCGGATGGCCTGCACCGCCACGGACCCCATGCGCTCGCGCAGTTCGGGCGTGACGGCCGGAGACGGGCTCTCTTCAATCACCTTCTGGTGCCGGCGCTGAACGGAGCAGTCGCGCTCGCCCAGGTGCACCGCGTTGCCATGCGCGTCCGCGAAGACCTGCACCTCCACGTGACGCGCGCCTTCAATGGCCCGCTCCAGGATGAGCTCGCCGCTGCCAAACGCGTTCGTCGCCTCCGAGCGCGCCGAGCGGATGGCGTCGAGCAGCGCGCCCGGCTCGCGGACGAGCCGCATGCCACGTCCACCACCGCCCGCCGCCGCCTTCACCATGATGGGGAACCCGACGCGCTGACCCTCACGGACCAGGGCCTCGTCTTCGAGTGACTCGCCAGGGCGTGCCGCCTCGTAGCCGGGGATACAGGGCACGTCCGCTGCCTGCATGCGCAGCTTCGCCTGCCGCTTGTTCCCCATCAGCTCGATGGCTTCCGCGGGCGGCCCGACGAAGACGAAGCCAGCCTCCGCGCACGCACGCGCGAAGTCCTCGTTCTCCGACAGGAAGCCGTACCCGGGATGGATGGCATCCGCGCCGGAGGCCTTCGCCGCGGCGAGGACCCGCTCGATGGAGAGATAGGACTCCCTCGCGGGCGGAGGCCCCAGGTGCATGGCCTCGTCGGCGAGCCGCACGTGAGGGGCATCGCGGTCCGCGTCGGAGAAGACCGCGACCGTGCGCAGTCCGAGGCGGCGACATGTGCGCAGCACGCGCACGGCGATCTCACCCCGGTTCGCCACCAGCACCTTGTGGATGCGTTTCATGATTCTCCTCGCTACAGCCGGGCGACGCCGAAGGAGTTGGGCGACAGCGTGCGGCGCGAAGCCTCGTCGCACGTGGCCAGGATGAACCCGAGCACCCGCCGCGTGTCCCGGGGGTCGATGACGCCGTCGTCGAACAGCCGCGCGCTGCATTGGAAGGCGTCCGACTCGCGGTCGAACTGCTCGATGAGTGGCTTCGCCATCCCGTCCAGGAACTCCTGGTCAGGCGGCAGCCCCGCGCGCCGGGCCTTCTCCGTGGCGACGATGGTCAGCACCTTCGCCGCCTGCTCGCCGCCCATCACGGCAGTGCGCGCGTTGGGCCAGGCGAAGATGAAGCGCGGGTGGAACGCGCGTCCGCACATGCCGTAGTTGCCCGCGCCGAACGCACCGCCCAGCAGGAGCGTCATCTGCGGCACGGTCGCGTTGGCCACCGCCTGAAGCATCTTCGCGCCGTGCTTCACGATGCCGCCCTGCTCCGACTGCGTGCCCACCATGTAGCCCGTGGTGTTCTGCAGGTAGATGATGGGCGTGCGCGCCTGGCAGCAGAGCTGGATGAACTGCCCCGCCTTCGTCGCGCCCTTCGCGGTGATGGGCCCGTTGTTGCCAATGAGGCCCACCGCCCGGCCCTCGATGCGCGCCCAGCCGCAGACAGTGAGCGCGTCGTAGTCGTCCTTGAACGGCGAGAAGTCCGAACCATCCACGAGCCGCGCAATCACCTCGCGGCAGTCGTAGGGCTTGCGGTGGTCCATGGGCACGACACCGCACAGCTCCTCCACCGCGTAGCGGGGCGGCTCGAAGGCGGGACGCGCGGACGCCAGCAGGGCGTCATTCCACCCGAGCGACGCGACAATCTCCCGCGCGATGCGGATGCCATCGGCGTCGTCCTCGGCGAGGTGGTCGGAGGTGCCGGCCACGGTGGTGTGCATCTCCGCGCCACCCAGGTCCTCGTCCGTGGCGACCTCGCCCGTGGCCGCGAGCAGCAGCGGCGGTCCAGCGAGGAACACCTTCGCCTTGCCGCGCACCATGACGACGTGGTCGGACAGGCCCGGGATGTACGCGCCGCCTGCCGTGCTCGAACCGTGAACGACGGTGACCTGGGGGATGCCGGCCGCGGACAACTTCGCCTGGTTGTAGAAGGTCTCCCCGCCCGGGATGAAGATCTCCTGCTGGTAGAGCAGGTTCGCCCCGCCGCTCTCCACGAGCGACACCACGGGCAGCCGGTTCTGCAGGGCAATCTCCTGCGCACGCAGCGCCTTCTGGACACCCCAGGGCGTCGCCGTGCCGCCCTTCACGGCGGAGTTGCTCACGAACACCAGGCAGCGCACGCCGGACACGAAGCCAATGCCGATGATGGTGTTCCCACCGGCCAGCGAGCCGTCGCTGTCGTCGTGGTGCTTGTAGCCACAGAGCGTGGAGAGCTCCAGGAAGGGCGAACCCCGGTCGAGCAACAACGCCAGGCGCTCACGCGGGAGCAGCTGCCCGCGCTGCTTGAACTTGTCCCGGGCCAGCTGCTCGGTGTCGCGCGACTTCTGCTCGATGGCGCGCAGCTCCGCGACGCGGGCGAGCATCTCCTGGCGCTGCGTGGTGAAGGTGGCGGAGGCCGGTTCGACCTGGGAGGCGAGCGTGGGCACGTCACTTCTCCTTCGGGCCGTCGAGGATGGCGGGCCCCTTGGCCAGGTGGAACCCGTCGTAGGGCTTCGAGTTGGAGTGCTCCGACAGCGGGAACGCCTTGGTGTTGCAGGACGCGCCGCCGTCGATGCGGATGACCTCGCCGGTGATGAACGCCGCCACGTCGGAGAGCAGGAACACGATGGCGCCGCTCACCTCCGCCTCGGTGGCCAGCCGGTGCAGGGGCACCTGCTTGCGCAGGAAGGGGATCATCTCGCGGACGAAGGGGTCCTCGTAGGTGTCCAGGCCGCTGGAGGCCACCCAGCCGGGCGCGACGGCGTTCACTCGAACGCCGGAGGCGGCCCACTCGACGGCGGCCGTCTGCGTCAGGTTGAACATGCCGGCGCGCGCCGCGCCCGAGTGCCCCATGCCCGGCATGCCGTTCCAGGCATCCGCGAGCATGTTCACGATGGCGCCGCCGTGCTCGCTCATGGACTGGGTGAACACCTCGCGCGCGACCAGGAAGCCGCCGGTGAGGTTCGTGGAGACGACCGCCTCGAAGCCCTTCTTGGAGATCTGCGACAGCGGCGACGGGAACTGCCCGCCAGCGTTGTTCACGAGCCCGTGGATGCGGCCGTGCTTCTGGACGACGGCGGCGACCATGTCGCGCACCGCGGCCTCGTCACGGATGTCCACGGCGTGCTGCGTGGACGCGTGGCCCTCGGCGGAGAGCTCGCCAGCGACCTTCTCGAGCTTCTCCGTCTTGCGGCCCACGAGGACGATGTGCGCGCCGAGCGACGCCAGCTCATGCGCGGTGCACCGGCCAATGCCACTGCCGGCGCCGGTGACGATGATGGTGCGGCCCGCGAAGGAGTTCGGGGCGAAGACTGAACGGTATCCCATCGTATTGCTCCTCAGCCGCGCACCTTGCGGGGCAGCGTTCCCATGGCCTTGCTGATGATTCCGAGCATCACCTCGTCGGCGCCGCCGCCGATGGACCCCAGACGCAGGTCCCGGTAGGCGCGGGCGACGGGGTTGTCCCAGGTGAAGCCCATGCCGCCCCAGTACTGGAGGCAGCCATCGACGAGCTCGCGAGCAAGCCGGCCCGACTTGAGCTTGCACATCGAGGCGAGCTTCACGACCTCCGGGTCGTCCTTGTTCTCGATGTACATGGCGACGGTCCGGTAGATGAGCGCCCGGAGCGACTCCACCTCTGTCTGCAACTCAGCGAGCCGGAAGTGCACGCTCTGGTTGTCGAGGATGGACTGGCCAAAGGCCTTGCGCTGGCGCGTGTACTCCGCCGTCTGCGCGATGAGCCGGTCGAAGGTGACCAGCGTGCTCGCCGACACGAACAGCCGTTCCTCCTGGAACTGCTGCATCTGCATCGCGAAGCCGCGCCCCTCGTCGCCAATGCGGAAGCGCGCCGGGACGCGCACGCCGTCGAAGAAGAGCTGCGCCGTGTCGGACGCCCACATGCCGAGCTTGCGGATCTTCGACCGCGTGATGCCGGGGCTGTCCATGGGCACGATGATGAGCGACTTGTTCGCGTGCGCGGGCCCGTCACCCGTGTTGGCGAGCAGGCAGATCCAGTCCGCCTGCATGCCGTTGGTGATCCACATCTTGCTGCCGTCGATGACGTAGTCGTCGCCATCACGGCGCGCCGTGGTCGTCACGCTCGCCACGTCGGAGCCGGCACCGGGCTCGCTCACCGCGATGGAGCAGACGCGCTCGCCCGTCAGCGTGGGCGCCAGGAACTCCCGTCGCAGCGCATCACTGCCGAAGCGCGCGAGCGCGGGCGTGGCCATGTCCGTCACGACGCCGATGGCCATGGGCAGCGCGCCGCAGGTGCAATGGCCCAGCTCCTCCGCGAAGGCGACGGAGAACGACGCGTCCAGCCCCAGCCCGCCGAACTCCGTGGGCTTGGTGATGCCGAGCAGCCCGAGCTCGCCCAGCTTCTTGAAGACCTCTCGCGCCGGGAAGATCTCCGCCGCCTCCCAGGCGTCAATGTGCGGGTTCAGCTCCTGTTCCACGAACTTGCGGACGGTCTGGCGGATGGCGCGGTGTTCCTGGGTCTGCTGCATGGGCTTCCTCGGTGGGCTCGGGCGCGTGCGAAGGCGCTACAGAAGCGATTCAGGGACGTCGACATGGCGCGAGCGCAGCCACTCGCCGAGCGCCTTGGCCTGTTGATCGAAACGGGTGGAGGACGAGACACCTTCGCCGAGCAGGCCCTCGATGACGAAGTTCAGGGCGCGCAGGTTCGGCAGCACGTGCCGCTGGACCTTGAGCTCCCGCGCCTCCGGAAGCAGCTTGCGCAGCTGCTCCTCCGTGAGCGTGTGCACCAGCCAGCTCCAGGCCTCGTCGGTGCGGACCCAGACGCCGATGTTCGCGTCCCCACCCTTGTCTCCGCTGCGCGCCAGGGCCACCTGGCCGAGCGGTACACGCCGGGTGGGGCCCGCCAGCAGCGGCGCGGGCAGCGACGGCGCGGGGACGGCTTCGAGCCCCCGCGTCTCCTTCGTCGGCAGCACGTCGATGCGCCGGCCATCCGGGAGCACCGCGACGTGCGGCACCTTGCGCGCATCCACATACGCCGGCGTGTAGACGCCGAAGGGCGAAGCATCACCGGGCAGCGAAGGGAGGAAGAAGCCGGGGTAGCTGGACAAGGCGAGCTCCACCACGGCGCCGCTGAAGGCACGGCCGGCGACCTTGGGGTCGGCATCCTTCACGGTGACCCGCAGCGTCGCCGACGCCTGCTCCTCGCTCGGAGCGTCGGCGTGGTCGGTGCGCGCGAGCGTGTAGAGGACTTCGGCGGGCCGGGGCTCGAGCGTCGCGTCGAGTTGGGCGCGCACGAGCGCGGCCTTCTCCTCGATGTCGAGGCCGACGAGCATGAACTGGGCCTCGCCGCGGAAGCCGCCGAGCCGGTTCAGACACACCTTCACGTCCGGAGGAGGCGGCTCACCGCGCACGCCAGACAGGCGCACCCGGTCCGTGCCGTCGGCGTCCACCACGATGGTGTCGAAGCGCGCCGTCGCGTCCGGGCCTGCGTAGCGGGCACCGCCAATCTCATAGACGAGCTGGGCCTTCACGGTGTCGACGGTGACGGCGCCGCCGGTGTACGGATGCTTGGTGATGATGCTGGACCCGTCCGCGAAGATCTCCGCGAGCGGGAAGCCGGGCCGGCGCACGTCGAGTTCACCGAAGCGCGAGAAGTTGCCGCCGGTCGCCTGGGCTCCGCACTCCAGGACGTGGCCCGCGACCATGGCGCCAGCAATGCGGTCCCAATCGTCGCGCTTCCAGCCGAAGTGAGCAGCAGCGGGACCGACGACGAGCGATGCGTCCGTCACGCGCCCCGTGACGACGATGTCCGCGCCCGCTTCCAGGCACGCGGCGATGCCCCAGCCACCGAGGTACGCATTCGCGGTGAGGGGCTGCTCGAAGCCCAGCTCGTCCGCGCGTCCGACGAGGTCATCGCCTTCGACGTGCGCGACGCTGACGGTCAACCCAAGCTTCGTGGCGAGCGTGCGCAGGTCGTTCGCGAGCCCCTCCGGGTTGAGGCCACCGGCGTTGGCGACGATGCGGACCTTGCGCTGCACCGCGAGGCCGAGCGTCTCCTCCAACTGGCGCAGGAACGTCTTCGCGTACCCACTGGACGGGTTCTTCAGCCGATCCCTGCCCAGAATGAGCATGGTCAACTCCGCCAGGTAGTCGCCGGTGAGGACGTCCAGCGGACCGCCCTCCAGCATCTCCCGGAACGCGGAGAAGCGGTCGCCGTAGAAGCCGGATGCATTGCCGATACGCAGCGAACGCGCGTCCATCTCACCTCCAGAACCAGGGAGCGGCGAGTCTGTCCCCCACGTCCAAATAAAGCAATCACGATTGCTTTTTTCTTCCCGTCGCAACACTGTGGCCGCATGAGCGGCACGGCGAGCGGAACGACACGGCAGGAGCAGGAGCGCAGCCGGGTGACGCGGCAGAAGCTGATGACGGCCGCCATCGAAGTGCTGGTGGAGAAGGGCTGGGCGGGGGCGACCATGGGCGCCATCGCCGAGCGCGCGGGAGTGTCACGCGGCGCCTGCCAGCACCACTTCCCGACGCGCGCGGCCCTGGTCGCGGCCGCCGTCGAGCACGTCTTCCGCCAGCAGGTCGAAGAGCTGGTGCGGCGCGCGAAGGGCCTGCCGGAGAGCCGGCGGCGCGTCGAGCCGCTGCTGAACCTGCTCCACGACGTCTACGCCGGCCCGCTCTTCACCGCCGCGACGCACCTCTGGGTGGCGGCCGTGGCGGATGAAGAGCTGAAGGCCATCCTGCTGCCGTTGGAGACGCACGTCGGCCGTGAAGTACACCGGCTCACCGTCGAGCTGCTGGGGCTCGATGAGCGCGACCGCGACGTCCGCGACGCCGTGCGTGCGACGCTGGACCTCCTTCGCGGACTGGCGTTGGCGAACCTGCTCCACGACGACACGGCCCGGCGCCGCAAGGTGTTGGCCCACTGGGCGCGGACGCTCGAAGCGCAGCTCACGCCCAAGCGCGCGACGCAGGCGGACTGAGCCTGGTCGCGCGCCGGTCTCTCGCCAGACTCAGCAGCGGTAGAGGTACGTCAGCGCGGTGATGTCCGTGCTGGTGAACTCACCGGTCGGGTTCGCCGGGAGGCAGGCGTTGAAGATGGACCCGTTCACGTAGGACGTGGAGGGCGTGCCAGGGATGAGGATGGCGCCCACGCCCGCCGTGCCCTCGCTGCCGCCCGTGCCGCAGCTGATGACCTGGGAGTAGTAGTCCGAGTGGCGCATGCCGACCGCGTGCCCCAGCTCGTGGGTGATGATGTGCTCGACCGTGTCGAGCGGCGAGGTGTTCCACCCCGTGCCGATGTTGATGGTCCCGTAGGGAAGGCCACCGGAGGGGTAGCCCGAGCTGTAGACCATGCCCGCCGCGGTCGCCGCCGTGATGTTCGCGTTGCAGCCGGTGGTCGGGCCCCGCACCATCGTGAAGCAGAGACCCAGGGCGTTGTAGTTCTGGATGGCCAGGTCCAGGCCCTGGCTGAGGCGGCTGTAGGTGTTGAACGCGGACGTGGGGTTGATGCAGATCTTCCTCACGACCGCCTTGTTGATGACGTTCGTCGTCCGGTACTGCTCCTCGCTGTCCCCACCGGACTGGAGCATCTCGCGGGACGCCTCGACGCTCACCTGCGCGTCGCCGCCCACGTAGACGGACTCGTCCACGACCTTGATGTCGCGGGCCTGGAACCCCGCCTCGATCAGGTTGGAGATGGTCTCCTGGTGCTCTGGCCCCAGGTCGGTCCCACAGCCGGACAGCAACGCACCACAGCCCACCACGAGCACTGCCGCACTCTTGAACATGGTCGTCTCCCCTCGGTCTGGCTTCAGCGCGCGACGATGTCGGCGTCCACCAGGTACGGGGACGCAGCGACAATCGCTTCCATCGTCCAACCCCGGTTGGCGCCACGGCCGGTCGCGTCGCAATCGCCGTCGGTGTGGACGCCCACCAGGTGGCCCTGACGGTTGATCACGCCCGCGCCGGAGCTTCCGACCAGGGTGTCCAGGTCCACGTAGTAGACCAGTGAGTCGCAGGCATCCAGGTAGTCGCCTTCGGCGATGACCTTGGGCTTGCCCCGGGGATGCTGGATGATGGCCAGCCGCTCGCTGGGAACGGCTGAAAGCAGGACCGGCGTCACCTGGGGAATCACGTCCAGTTTGATGAGCGCGTAGTCGGGTTCGAGCGACTGCTCGATGACAGTGCCCTCGGTGATGAGCGGGTCTCCGTCAGCCTGCTCCTCGAAGTTGAAGACGAGCAGCGGCCGGTCACCGAGAGAGGCACAATGTCCCGCCGTCACCACCACGGGACCCGCGCTCGCTTCAATCAATGTTCCGGTGCAGCGCCCGTCAATCAGGACGACCGCGTCCTCGACCGTCTGCGCGACGTCCGCGAACTCGCCCTGGTAGCTGTTGATGGGAGTGAAGTTCTCGGTCGGGCCACACTGCGTCTGGCCGCGAACCTCCGGAGGCTGGCGCACCCGCGACGCCGCGGGGCTCTCACACACCACCGGATGTGAATCCGCGGGCACCTCTTCCTTTCCACAGGCCGTAAGGCCCAGGAGGATGAAGGTGCCCGCGAGGATGCGACCCCTCGGACTCATGAAGGACTCAAGGGGTCGCAACGCCATTGCTTAGTAGATGGCGTTCAGCGCCGTGATGTCGGAGCTGGTCCACTCGCCCGTCTCCGTCGAGCGGAAGCAGGAGTTCATGATGGAGCCGCCGACCGTCGCGGTGCTCGGCGTGCCGCTGATGAGGATGGCGCCCACGCCCGCCGTGCCCTCGTTGCTGGCGGCGCCGCCGCAGCTGATGGCGCGGTTGTAGTAGTCCGAGTGACGGAAGCCGACGCAGTGGCCGAGCTCGTGCGTGATGACGTGCTCGTTCACGTCCACGCTGTAGGTGTTCAGGCTGGTGCCGATGTTGATGGTGCCGTAGGGCTTGCCGCCCGACGGGAAGCCCGCGGAGCCGCCGGCGCCGGAGGTCACCGTCGCGGTGATGTTCGCGCTGCAGCCCGTGGAGGGGCCACGCACCATCGTGAAGCTCAGGCCGCGCTGGTTGTAGTTCTGGATGGCCAGATCCAGGCCCTGGCTCAGGCGGGTGTAGCTGTTGAACGTGGACGTGGGGTTGATGCAGATCTTCGTCACGCTCGAAGCGACGACGTTCGTCGTGCGGTACTGCTCCTGGGTCTCCTTGGCCGCGGGCTGGAGCATCTCGCGGGACGCCTCCAGGGTGACGTGCGCGTCACGGCCCACGTACACCTGACCCTCGGCGACCATGATGTCGTCCGCGGGGAAACCGGCCTCGACCAGGTTGGAGACGATCTCCTGGTTCTCGGTCTCCAGGTCGGTACCGCAGCCAGACAGCATCGCACCACAGCTCGCCACGAGGACTGCCGCCTTCTTGAACATTCGTCGTTCCTCTGGTTCGGGGGAGATCCGCTGCCGCCTGACCTTCCCGTCAGCCGCGGACAGCTTGCCCAGCCACTGAGCAACTGCCGGGCCAGCCGCGCTCCAGAGGGAATAACCCGGTTTTGTTGAATTGCTTGGAGCGCCAGCACTCCAGCTTCCAAGAATGTGAGCGTAACGTCACGTGACGCTTTCAATTCCAAGTGGCTGTTGTGACAGAGTTTTTACTCGTCACCCTGGGATTCACTGATTTTCGGACACGGGTGACTTCTTATCGGTCACCCTCCCCAGGGTCGCATTTACTCCCACTATTCCGGAAATCCTCACTGAACGTGCGATAGCTGCGAATTGAATCCACTCCCGGTATTTCCCGTCCCCATGACCATGCGCCCTTCCCTTCCCCTTGCCGCGCTGTTGGGTGCGGCCCTGTCGTTCCTCCCCGGCTGCGAGAGCACGAAGTCGAGCGGCCCTTCCGCATCCGACACGCGAGCCGACAATGCGGCGTCCGTGCAGGCCGCCGAGGCCTGGTCGCGCGCACGCGTGGGAGACCGCGTCACCTATTCCTTCAGTGCGACGCGGGGTCCCGAGCCTCGCGGTGGCGGCACCGCGCGCACGGTCCAGGGACAGCTGACGCTGGAAGTGGTGGCCGTGCAGCAACCCTGGGTCTGGGTGCGCGCGGCCTACAGCGATGAGGGCGGCAAGCCACTGCCCCAGGCGAAGCTGGCGAAGGATCTGATCATCCCCGTGCGCGCGGACATGACACGCGCGCTCGACGTGCCGCACGGAGGCACGGCCACCGCGGAGGTCGCCTCCAGCGCGGGACGCAACTGGGAGGCCGTGCGCTACGTCACCGACCAGCGCTCCTTCGATGGTCCCCTGCGCACGCGCGTGTATGCCAATGCGCCGGGCCCGCTGTACCTCGCCCGTGGCCTGATTGAAGGGAGCACGGAGTCCGCCGGCTTCCGCGTGCCGGGGGGATACCAGCTGAAGCTCAAAGAGGTCCGTGAGGGCTCGGCCGATGCCAGCGCCCCGGTGCCCGCGCTGGAGCGGCCCCTGGGCCCGGGCGCGTACTACGAGCGATACGTGGACGTGGGTCCTGGCCCCGGAGTGCAGCGCGTGTGCTTCACCGCGGAGCGCGGTTACCTCCTGCGCACCGAGGGCCCCGTCGACGCCAATGCAGCCCCCTGCTCCGACTTCTCCCAGGCCGAGCCGGAGCCCCTGGAGGAGCTGCTGATGGGCATCCCCTCGGAGGTGGTGTTCACGGAGGACTGGCCGCCCGCCGCGGCGGCCAACGGCGCCCGGGGCACGTTCAGCGCGGAGGGCCACAATGTTCCCGCGCTCATCACCCAGAGCAGCGAGGACGTCGAAGGCACCCAGCGCGCCTTCTCCGAGACCTACGCGGCCGACCCGTGGGCGCCGGGGCTCGCGGGCCTGCCGTATGAAGCGCGCTTCCAGCCGCTCGCCAACACCACCGAGCGAGTGGTGCCGGGCGGCAAGAACGAGCCCGAGGGCGGCACGAAGATCGTGCGCTGGGGCTCGTGGCTCGCGGGACAGAAGTAACGCGGGTGACACGCGTCACGGAGCGGGAGTGTCGCTCCGTGCGCTGTCATTGCCACGCACCCATTCGACCTGGAGCACCGCGCCAGATGGGCGGTGAGTCCATTCCTGGAAGGACGCGCGGAACGCCTCCACGGCCGCGAACAACGGACTGGACGGATGCCAGGACAACGCAGCCGCGTCCCGTGCTTCACGCACCTCCAGACCGATGAGCAGCGCTCCTGAAGCCTGTGCGGGTTGCAGCGGACGAACGGAGAGACGGCGGTCTCCTTCCAGCCGATACACCAGGGCCGTGACGTGTCCGAGGATCCACCCCGCGACGACCTCCCGGTCCTCGGCGGTGGGCGCGTCGACGGACAGGCGCAACATGACTGGTGGGGTCTCATTGGCGCCCAGAGGCTGGAAAAGCGTCGCCCAGGCGGAAGGCGTGCGTGAGGTCCGGGCCTTGGCCACGAGCTCGCGAGCACGGAGCAGTTCCTCCCGGATGACGCGGTAGGTGGACCGCGACACGTTGCGCGCGGTGTTTCGAGCAGGGAGCGCGGGGGCGATGACGGGCAGGAGATCGCGCTTTCCTTCAGGCCGGTAGCGCGCGGTTTCGGGCGTGAGCGTCACGGGTTGCGGCCACGGCCAGGAGGCGAAGGTGCCGAAGAAGTGCGCGAGCAGCGCCGCGTCGGACCGCATGGCATCCGGAGTCGCGCGGGTGCAGGCCCAGGCCGCGAGCAGCGTCCACGACAACCCACCGAGATAGCCCAGCGCGTGTGAGTAGATGCCCCGGGCCCTGGCCCAGGCCTTCACCGCGAGCATCAAGGTCTGGAACCGCGCGGTCCGCTCGGCGTCACGAGCGACGGCGTTCATCAGGCCCAATGTATCGGCCAGGCCCAACACGGCGCGGAGGCCCGCGGGGTCGAGCCGCTCGCCGTGCTGCTCAAGCAGCGTCAGGGGGGCCTCCGGGGGCACGCCCTCCGGACGGCTCGCATAGGCCAGGTCGAAGCTCACGCCTCCGAGCGACAGCTTCACCAGCGGGATGGCGGCGTCCGCCACATAGCGGGCCGTGCCCGGTGCCAGTTCCTGGAGGAGCGCTCGCGCGAAGTCATCGCGGGGCAGGCTCGCCGGTCCGATGGCGACCGCGTCCACGTCACTGCCCGCGCCATCCGTGCCCAGGAGATAGGAGCCATACGGATGCAACGTGGCGCCGATCCGTTCGCAATGCTGACGCAGTTGAGCCACCGCCGCGGTCCTGGCGGCGTGTCCTTCGTGTGACTCGGCGGCGCCGATGGAGGCCAGTGCATCGCGCAGAGGAGCGTCTTCGTGCTCCGGGATTGCGCGGGGCGCCTGTGCCAGGGGAATGCGCCGGATGACCTCGAAGGGCGTGTCACCCTTCCTCCGGATGAGGCAGAGCTCGCCCACGCGGAACTTCAGCGGCCGCCATGCGCGCTGCCACTCGTCGAGCATGCGGATGATGTCCGCGGAGAGCGGAAGCTGTCCCACGGAGAGATGGGGCGTGAAGCCACCGTGAGCGGACGAGGCGCATTCGGGAAGGGCCGCCACGAGCTTCGCGTGCAGGGCCGCCAGCGCGTCGGAGGGCTGGTCGTCAGGGCGGAGCCACGCTGTCGCATTGGCGCGGTGCTCGAAGTGGCCGAACGTGGAGAGCGTCACGTCGAAGGGTTCGACGCCCTGAAGGGCCTCCAAGAGGATGGCTTCCGCCGTCTCGAAGTCCTCTTCCGGAACGAAGGGATACAACAGCGTGATGTGAGGCATCCACCGCTGGAACTTCGCGTCGTGCTTCTTGCGCAGCGCCTGGATGGGGCCCCAGACGTCGTCAGGAGGGATGAGCACCAGGGCCGTGTGATGGACCAGCGCCGTGGAGGGCGCCTCGCGAGACTCGATAGCCTTACGGCGCAGGACACAGCGCAGGCCGAAGTGATCCGAAGCGAAGAGGGCCTGTCCGCTGGGCCCGGGCGGTCCCGCCAGGGGCGCTTCGCCGAAGAGTTCCACGGACTCAGGAGCGAGCCGGCCCGAAGGAGACACCACCAGCACCCGGTCCAACCGCCGGAGCGTTCCCGAGACGGTGGTGAGCGCCGCCAGGCTGTTCAACCGAGGGTTGAATGTCTCCCCCGCTTCCGAAGGTCTCAGCGAGGACCACGCATCCACGAAACCAGCGCGCGCGAAGGACTCTGCTTCCGGCGCACCGTCGCCAAAGTTGAAGTCACCGGCCAGCACCAGGTCCGGGGCCTCGGTCTCGCTCGTGGAGCCGAGCACGCGGGCCCACTCAAGGAGGGCCTCGACCTGGACGGCGCGCGCGGAGGCTCCGGACGCATCCCGGTCGCTCGTCAGGTGCGGAGTGGCCACCCACAGCGTTCCGTCCGACAGGTGCAGTTCGGCGGCGATGATCCGCTTGTCTCGGGAGAAGACGCGCTGCCACAAGGAGGCGAACGGCACGCGCGATAGGAGCACCTGTCCGTAGGGCGTCACGGTCTGCGCGCCGGGACCATCAGACATCCAGAAGTGTTCGCGCACCCAGGGTTCGGAGAGCAGGGCTTTGAGGAACGACGGGGTGACTTCCTGGAGCGCGATGACGTCCGCGTCGGTCTCTCGGAGCAGCGCGAGCGCCGCCGGGGTCCTGCGTTCGGTCGCCAGCAACTGCGCGTCGTACAGGTCGAAGAGGACGTTGAAGGTGGCGACGGTGAGCGGCGCCGAGGTGGGAAGCGCGCGGCCGGGCTCACGAGGGGCCTGGGCCCACGATCCAGAGCGCGCGTCGTACCGCCATGCGGGCAAGGGCGTGAACCCAGGCACCGTGACGGGCTGGGGTGGCGCGGTCTCTTCCGCGGGCCGGGTATTGCTCAGCAGGTCGATGCGCGCCTTGCGGTCCCACACCACCAGGGTCCCGCGCTTGAAGTACCAGACGCGGTGCCACGGAATCTCGCCGTCGGGGACGAACGCCTCGAAGGGCATCTCCTCCAGCGCGCCGCGGTGAGCGTCGTAACCGACGACGAACTCGCGGGCGTCATGCCGCGAGTCCCACCGGATCCGGTGATACACCTCGCGGCTGGTCGTGAAGCGTTCCTGGGACATGGCGGGGCTCGTGGCGAAGGGTACTGGAAGGCACGCCAAGATGGGCCGCGCACGCGCCGCGTTGACGCGAGGAATTGAACGAGCCTGACGCGACACACGCTGGCCCGTGTCTTGCCATGAAGCCCTCATGGAGGAAGACACGGAATGGGTATTCGCGCAGGCGTGGTGGGGGCGGGGTTGGTGTTCATGTCTTTGCTATCGGTGGGTTGCAGCGACCAATCCCCGACAATCGATCCGCAGGAGGGGCCCGTCACGGATCCGTCCGATGGAAACGAAGTTCCCTCGCTCCCCCCTCCGGGTTCCCTTCCGGACGCCGGCACGCCCCCTCCGGATGAAGATGGCGGGACACCCGATGCCGGCGAAACTCCCGACGCGGGGACGCCGCCGGATCCCGATGCCGGCACCGGCGAGACGCCCGACGCAGGGCCCTGGCCCACGGACGCGGTGCTCGACTACACGCGCTCGTTCGGCGCCGGCACTCCCCAGAGCGTCGGCGTTGATGAAGGCCTCAACCTCTGGCTCCTCGACGGCCGCCGCATCGGAGTGCTGCGCCCGGGCGACACCCGGCCGACGTGGAGTTCAAACGTCGGGCAGGCGGCGGAGCCGTTCGGCCCGGACACGCTCGCGACGGGCTCCACCGTCATCTGCGGCGGTGAAGCCGGACGCGCATACGTGGGCTATTCCGCCAACGAGATGAAGCGTGCCGAAGGCATCGAGCAACGCACGTACATCCCCTGGAGGGGCGAGGCGGGCTACTCCGCCGAACGCTTCGCCGAGTACCGGAAGGGAGACCTCGACGCGGTCCGCCTCCAGACTGACGGCAGCGTCAAACTCGAGGAGCATCTCTGGCGCACCACTGGCGCGTCGAACGCGGGCCGCGAGGCGGGCATCCACAACACCAATGACTTCCACTACGAGGAGGACCGCTCCGTCCTCAACTGCGCTCGCGTGACTCGTGGCCGCGACCGCGGCGACCTCTACATCACCACCAACCACGGCGTGACGCGCGTCCAGGGGCTCACCTACAACAGCCACCGCCACCCGGGCTGGTACCTCTTCGAGGACGGCTCGGAATGGGGCTCGCTGCAGTGCCCCTACATGCACGGCCTGGGCATCGGGCAGAACGGTGACGTGCTCGTCGCCAACGAGCAGATGGTCGGCGTGCTCGTGCCCAGCCCCAAGCTGGAGGACTGGGACCGCGAGCAGACCTGGGAAGGCCCCACGCCCTGGTCGTTCAAGAGCTACAACGACGCGCTCAACGGCCAGGCCACCGACGACTACTGGCGCGCCTTCGAGCAGGCCCGCTCGGGCCGCTACTATCTGGGCAGCGAGCAGTACGGCGTCTGGGGGATGACGCCGAAGAACCGCTCCACGGGAAGCTGGTCGAAGCTGGCGGGGCTGCCGACCAACCGCATCCGCTCGCTCAAGGCGACGGACGACGGCGCGCTCTACATCGGCACGGACGGCGCCGGCCTCTGGCGGCTGGAAGCGGATGGCACCACGCTGGCCCAGGTGCGAGACGTGTCCGGCCAGCGCGTGCTGCAGATGGTCTACGAGCCCACCGTGACGCCGAGCATGCTGCTCGTCCTCACCGACAAGGGGCTCACGGTCCTCCGGGGACCGTAAGCCCAGGCCCTCAGGAGAGCTTCGCCAGGGTGGGCAGCACCTGTCCGCTCATTCCCTGGACGAAGTGGTGGAAGCGCTCCGTGTTCGCGGCGGACTCGTAGTTCACGAGCCACGTGTCCCCGCGCACGGAGCGCACCTCGTCCACGATGCCCGCCGCGGGCCACACCGCTCCGGACGTGCCCGCGGCCAGGAACACCAGCCGCGTGCCGTCGTTGCGCGTGATGAACTCGCCAATGCGCGCCAGGTCCTTGGGGTCCAGCATCTCCCCGAACCAGACGATGTCCGGCCGCAGCCGGCCCCCGCAGCCGTCGCACTTCGGCACCGTGCCCGACGGGTGCACGGAGGTGTCGGCGAAGGGCGCACGCTGGCAGTCCGCGCACTTCGTGCGGAAGAGGTTGCCGTGCATGTCCACCACGCGCTGGCTGCCCGCCTTGGTGTGCAGGCCGTCCACGTTCTGCGTGGCCAGGAGGAAGCGGTCACCCAGGTGCTGCTCCCAGCGCACCAGCGCGTCGTGGCCCGGGTTGGGCTTCACGTCCGCCGCCCCCGTCCGGCGCTGCGAGTAGAAACGCCAGACAAGCGCGGGGTTCGCCTCGAAGCCCTGCGGGGACGCCACCGCCTCCACGGGGTGGTTCTCCCACAGCCCGTTCATGCCCCGGAAGGTGGGCACCCCGCTCTCCGCGGAGACTCCGGCACCGGTGAGCACGAGCAGGCGGGTTTTCGAATCCAGGACGAGCGGTTCCACACGACCTCCAGTGCCAGCCGGCACGAGGGTTGTTAGAAGGGGCGAGACTGAATTCCTGACAGAGGACCCATCATGGCCGAAGTCACCCTGGATCTGCGCGGTCAGCCCAAGACCGAGGCATACGCCGAGCTGAAGACCCACGCGCTCGCCATCCTCGAAGGCGTGGATGACGACATCTGCGCGATGGCGACGATGAGCAGCCTGCTGCACAACGCCTTCGGCCACCTGTGGACGGGCTTCTACCGGGTGGTGACGCCCGGGAAGCTGCTGCGCGTGGGCCCCTACCAGGGGACGCTCGGGTGCCTGGAGATCACCTTCGGCAAGGGCGTGTGCGGCACGTCCGCGGCGAAGGGCGAGACGGTGGTGGTGCCGGACGTGCACGCCTTCCCGGGCCACATCACCTGCGACGGCCGCTCCGCGTCGGAAATCGTGGTGCCGGTGTACGGGCGCAACCGCGAGCTGCTCGCCGTGCTCGACATCGACTCCGAGCACAAGAACACCTTCGACGACGTGGACCGCGCGGCGCTGGAGGACCTGATGTCCTGGTTCCAGCACCGCACGGCCTGATTCCGCGCGGCGTTCAGCGCTTCGAGAGACGGGCGTAGGCCACGGCCAGCGCCCCCGCGAAGCGCGCGTTGTTCTCCAGGAGCGCCAGGTTCGTCTTGAGGGTCTTGCCCCCGGTGCGCTTCGCCATCTCGCCCAGGAGGAACGGCGTCACGGCCTTGCCGCGAACGCCCTGCCGGTCCGCATCCGCCAGCGCCGACGCGATGTGCAGCTCCACGTCGTTGCGAGGCAGCGCGGCCTCCACCGGAGGCGGCACGGTGTAGAGCACGCCGCCCTGCCCCAGCATCTCGAAGCGAGCGTGGGCGATGCGCGCGGCGGCCTCCGCGTCGTCCGCGCGGTGCTCCAGGGAGAGGCCGGACTCACGGCTGTAGAAGGACGGCAGCTCGTTCGTGCCCACGCCGATGACAGGCACGCCCGCGGTCTCCAACAGCTCCATCGTCTTGGGCAGGTCCAACACGGACTTGGCCCCCGCGCACACCACGGCGACGGGGTAGCGAGACAAGGCCGCGATGTCCTGCGAGATGTCCCAGTGCTCGGAAGCGCCCCGGTGCACGCCGCCGATGCCGCCGGTGGAGAAGACGCGGATGCCCGCCGCCGCGGCCAGCTCGCACGTGGCGCTCACGGTGGTGCCGCCGCTGGCGCGGGTAGCCACCGCCACGGCCAGGTCGCGCGAGCCCACCTTGAGGAGCTTCTCCTTGCCCTCGGCCAGGCGGCGCAGCGTGGCGTCCTCCAGGCCAATCCACACCTCGCCGTCCACGAGCGCGATGGGCGCGGGCACGGCGCCGGCGCGGCGGATGGCCTCCTCGCACGCGCGAGCGGCAGCCAGGTTGTCAGGGTACGGAAGGCCCTGCGCGACAACGCTCGTCTCCAGTGCCACCAGCGGCTGCCCGGAGTCCTTCGCGCGCCGCACCTCGTCCGAATAGCGGAAGTCCATGGGCGGGCATTTACGCCACGGCCGGGGCGGACGGACAAGCACGGGCGTGGGGAAACGTCGGCGTGACATCGCCACACCCGGCCCGGAGCACCGCGCGTGCGTGTCACCTGACAGGGAAGCGCGCGGACGCGGGTGTTCGTTGCAGCCCCGTCGGTTGCATCTGGACTCGCGCCGCCCTATGCCCCGCCGCCGTGAGCACCTCGTCGCCCGCGGTCGCAGCGCCTGCCCGTCTCCTCTCCGCCTCCGACCTGGCGATGATCGCCGTCGTGGTCGTCTGGGGGACGAACTACACCCTGGTGAAGGACGCGCTGGAGGGCATGCCGGCGGGGGCCTTCATGTCGCTGCGCTTCGGGCTCGCCGCGCTCGCGATGGGGCTCGTGTTGCTGGCGGTGGAAGGCCACAAGCCGATGCCGTGGAAGACGTTCCTGCGGCTCACCGCGCTGGGGTTCGTGGGCAACACGCTGTACCAGCTGTGCTTCATCGAAGGCCTCTCGCGCACCACGGCGGCCAACAGCGGCATGCTCACGGCGGTGAGCCCGGTGGTGACGGCGGCGCTTGGCGCGGCGCTGGGCATCGAACGGCTGCGACGCCCCGTCGTCGCGGGGCTCTCGCTCGCGGTGGTGGGCACGCTGCTCGTCGTGGGCGCGCGAGGCCCGAACCTGGGCGCGGAGACATGGACAGGTGATGCGCTGATTGTCGGCAGCTCGCTGTGCTGGTCCATCTACACGGTGGGCACACGCGCCGTGGGAGAAGGCATCTCCGCGCTGCGCGTCACCGCCATCACCATGCTCACGGGCGCCCCTGGGGTCGTGCTGGCCGGCGCGTCCCAGGTCGTCGCGATGGACGCGTCGCGAGTGAGTGCCGCGGGCTGGGTGGCGCTTGTGTACTCGGCGCTGGTGCCGCTGGTGCTCGCGTACTTCGTGTGGTTCCGCAGCGTGCAGCAGGTGGGCACCAACCGCACGACGCTCTACGGCACCGGCATCCCCGTGGTCGCCGCCCTCACCGCCTGGGTCGTCCGCGGTGAACGCCCCACCCTGTTCCAGATGCTCGGCGCGGCGCTCATCCTCACGGGCGTGTTGATCAGCCGCCGCAAGGACAGCACCATCACCAAGGCCTGACCGCGCTCAGCCGCGAGTCCCCCGCTCCAGCGTCAGCCCGTACTCCTCCATCTTCCGGTCGAGTGTGGGCCGGCTGATGCCCAGCAACTCCGCCGCGCGGACCTTCTTCCATCCGGACTCGCGAAGCGCCTCCGCGATGGCGTCGCGCTCCAGACGGGCCACCTGCTCCTGCAACGTGCGAGGCGCCTGCCCCACCGCGCCCTCGCGCACCTCCGGAGGCAGCTGCGGGATGCCCACATGGCCCGCCGCGTACACGCGTCCCAGCCGCTCCGCGACCAACTCCAACTCGCGCACGTTCTGCGGCCACGGATACTCCGCCAGCAGACGCCGGGCCTCGGGTCCCAGCACCGGCGCTTCCCGCCCGCCCTGCCGGGCACCGCGCAGCGCGAAGTGCTCCAGCAGCACCGGCACGTCCCCCCGCCGCTCGCGAAGGGGCGGGACCTCCAGCTCGAAGCCCGTAAGCCCCCGGGCCAGCGCCGCGTCGAACTCTCCCCGGGACGCGAGCCGCGACACCGGCGAGCCACTGGTGGCGACGATGCGCACGTCCACGGGCTCCTCTCCGCCCTGCCGCGCCGGAGCCGCGCGCCGGGCCAGCATCCGCGCCAGGCGCTCCGCCGCCGGCCGGGGAAGCGCCTCCACGTGGCGCAAGAGCAGCGTGCCCGCGTCCGCGCGTAGCACCGCGGACGTCACCGGAGGCTGGCCGGGCGCACCCGCTCGGCCGAAGAGCGCCACCTCCACCGCCTCCAGGGACTGCCGGCACTCCACCGTCACCCACGGCCCCAGCGCACGAGGGGACTTCCCATGGAGGAAGTGCGCCAGCAGCGCCTTGCCCGTGCCCGGCTCGCCATGCAGCACCACCGGGGCGGCACTGCCCGCCGCCCGCCGAGCCTCCTCCACCACGCCCCGGAACGCCCGCGACGTCCCCAGCGGCGTCACCCACGGCGTCTCCGCGGCCTCCGCCTCGCCGCGAGAGCGCACCGCCGTGTAGGCCTCGCCGCCCAGCCGCCCCAGCGACGCGAGCAACTGGCCCTCGCCCTCGGTGAACGGCGACTCCTCGCGCTCCACGTACAGCACGCCAAAGGGCATCCCGCCCGAAGCCACCAGCGGCGAGCACAGCGCCGTGTCCGTCCGCCCCAATTCCTTGCGCTCCAGCGCCGCCTGAACCAGCGCGCGAGGAACCTCCACGGACGCCGCGCCGGACACCGCCGCCGTGCGAAGCCCCTCCGGCCCACTCAGCAGCGCCGCGGCGCGGTCCGCGTTGAGCGCGTGCGCCATCTCCTCCGATAGCCGCCGCAGCACCATGGCCTCGCTGGTGGCCCCCAGCAGCGCCGTCCCCGCCGAGTACATCGCCGCGGCCGCGCCCACGTGCGGCAGCACCTCTTCGATGGGCACGTGCGCCGGCTCCGGAACGACCACGCCGGAGGGCTCGTCGACGATGGACACCGGCGGCGGCTCGTACACCGCGATGGTGGCGCCCACGCGCATCCGGTCACCCGGCCGCAGCACCGCCTCTTCCTGGAGCGCCAGCCGCTGCCCGTTGAGGAGCGTGCCATTGGTGGAGCCCAGGTCGCGCAGCCGCACCTGTCCCGCGACGGTGTCCAGGAACAGCTGCGCGTGGCGGCGCGACACCTGGTCGTCTTCCAGCGGGATGTCGCAGGAGGGACTGCGGCCGAGGGTCAGCTGGGAGACGACCTCGTACCGGCGCCCCGCTGACGGGCCTGTGAGCAGCAGCAATGCCGGCATGCGGACGGGCAGCCTAGCAGCGCCCCTCGGGGCGCCCGCAAGACGCGTCGGGTTGGACGCGCAGCGCTACATGGGACGTTCGGCGTTCAAAAGAGCGCGCAGCTCGGACTCGTTGAGCGCGCGGCCCTCTCGGGCGATGGCCAGGGCGTTGATCTGCTTCTCCTCCACCTCCACGTGGGCCCCCTTGCGCCACTCCGTGGTGTGCACCGCACCGTCCACCAGCCGGCCCACGACGGAGCCCTCGTCCCGGGCCACCGCCTCCAGCCACAGGTTCTCCACCACCACCTCGCCCTCCGGGTGTGTCTCGAAGGGGGCCCGCACCAGGAACGTGAGGGGCTCCATCAACCCCTTACGCTGGAAGCGCGCCAGGAACGCGGGCAACAGCGCCTGCGCCTCCTCGTGCATGGCCTGGGTCTGCTCGGCCGGTTCCTTGGCGAAGCGCTCCCGGTACGTCGACAGGAGCTCCGCCGTGTTGTGCCGGCCCAGGGGCGACACCACCGTGAGGAACAGCCCCTCGTGGCCATCGAAGGCATCCAGCGGCACGCCCAGCAGGTTCGCGCGGGCCTCCTCCGACGGCACCAGGGTGAAGCTCTGGCCCTCGCTGGTGGCCACCTCCGAGCGCAGCGCCGGCCCCTGCGCGAACGCCAGGTCCGTGCACAGCTCGTGGAGGAAGCTCTCCGCGGCCAGCAGGTCGCCCTCGCCCAGGTGGAAGATCTCCACGTCGCGCGCGCCGAACTTCTCCATCCCGTGCGAGTGCACCCACAGCGGCGTGTCCCCTTCCGCCAGTTCGATGGCGTGCAGGTGCACGTGGTCGCGGATGTCGAAGTCCAACTCGGTGATCTCGACCACGTCCTCGGGCTCGTGCAGCTTGAACGCCGTCAGGTCCACGAGCACGCCCGGCGCCTGCTCCATCAGCGTGCGCACGGTCCACAGCGCCTCGAAGACGGGCAGCGTGGGCTGCGCGCCGCCCGGCTCCAGGAGGAACGCGAAGCAGGCCTGCGACTTCTCCACGCGCGCGAAGGCCTCCGGGCTGCCGCTGAACAGCTCCTGGGGGACGCGAGGACGGCCGTCGCTCAGAGGCTTGAGCACCACCTTCACCTCCGAGCCGTCCGCACGCACGGTGAAGCCCCAGTCGCCCTCGTGCGGCACGAACTCCACCTCGTCCGTCGCGAACGCCGCGCGCAGCGCGTCCAGGGCTGGCGGCACGGACTGCTCGGTGGCCAGGACGTAGACCTCCTTCACAAGTGCTTCTCTATCTGTCGGAAGAGGTCCACGCGGTCCACCAGGTTGGTGAGGTAGTCCAGCTTGTCCGTCCCCAGCACCAGCACCGGTGACAGCGAATAGCCCTCGAACCACTCCTCGTAGAGGGCGTTGAGGCGCTTCAGGTAGGCGGTCGGGATGTCCTTCTCCATGGTCCGCCCGCGCAGGCGGATGCGCTCCTTCAGGGTGATCACCGGGCAGCGCAGGTAGATCATCAAGTCGGGCGGCCGGAGCGACTGGGAGATGGTCTGGTACAGCTCCCAGTAGGTGGACCAGTCGCGCTTGTCGATGAGCCGCTGCCGGTGGAGGTTCTTGGCGAAGATTTCCGCGTCCTCATAGAGGGTCCGGTCCTGGAGCACGGTGCCCGGCGTGCGCTCCAGTTCCCGGTGCAGGCGGAACTTGTGCGTCAGGAAGAAGAGCTGTGAGCGGAACGCCCACGTCTTCATGTCCTTGTAGAAATCCGCGAGATAGGGGTTCTGGTCATTGGGCTCGAAGGACGGCGTGAGGCCGTACTTCCGGCACAGGAAGGACGTGAGCTCCGTCTTTCCGGCTCCGATGTTGCCCGCGATGGCGATGAGCTTTTTCCTGGCCACGCCACCCTTGCTTGTAACCCCAGCGAGCGGCATTCACCAGAAACAATGGCGGGGGGAGCCATGGTAGATAAAGTGCATGCCCCCGCCCCGTTCCGCACGTCCAGGAGCCCGTGCCGGCGCCCGCGCCGCGCCGCCTGGCTGCCCGACCGGTGAGCGGCACCCCCAGGGCCCTTCCGGCGCGCAGGCCCCCCGGTAGGAGGAAAGGCGACGCATGTTGCGCAAGCTGTGGTGCATCCTGGTGGTCACGGTGTGGTCCCCGATCTGCTTCACCCTCGCATGCCTCGCGATGCTGGTGACGCTCAACCCGTCGCGCTCGGTATGGGTCGCCCGATGGATCTGGTCGCCCGTGCTCCTGTGGGCCGGTGGCGCGAAGCTGGAGGTCATTGGCGGGGAGAACGTGGACCCGAAGCGGCCCACCATCTACGTCGGCAACCACATGTCCACACTCGACATCCCGGCCCACTTCTTCGCCGTGCCGGTGGACTTCCGTTTCGTCGCCAAGTCGCAGCTGCGCTTCGTGCCGTTCATCGGCTGGTACCTCTGGCTCGCGGGCCACGTCTTCATCAACCGCGGAGACCGTTCGTCCGCCATCGCGTCGCTTGAAAAAGCCGCCCGGAAGATCCGCGCGGGCACCAGCATCTTCCTTTACCCGGAGGGCACCCGCTCCCCGGACGGCCGCGTGCTGCCCTTCAAGAAGGGCCCCTTCGCGCTCGCGCTCAAGGCCCGCGTGCCCATCTGCCCCGTCACCATCGAGGGCACCGACAACGTGATGCCCAAGAACTCGTGGAACATCTCCCCGGGTCCAGTGCGCGTGAAGATTGGCCGCCCCATCGACACCAGCGGCTTCGCGGACAACGACCGCGAGGGCCTGGCCCGCGCAGTGCGCGAACAGATCATCGCCGACAGCCTCTCCCTGGGCGGCAAGGGCGGTGACCCGGACACCGCCGTCGCCGCGCCGAACCGCGAGGGCGTCGCGCAGCTTGCCTCCTCCGTCACCTCCAAGGCCTCCTGAGCTCCCCGTGCCCCTGACGCCGCCCTCGAACCGCCTCCGCACGCTCCGTTGGCCCGCCGCCCTCCTGGGGCTGGGGCTGGGGCTGCTCGCCACCGGCTGCGGCCATGGCCAGTCCCAGGCCCCCGCGCTGTCTCCCCAGGCCCAGGCGCGCGCCTACCTGGACGGCAACCAGCCGGATGAGGCGGTAAAGCTCCTGCGGGAGCTGCACGCGCGCACGCCGGACGACGTGGACGTGGCCCGCGCCCTCACCGAGGCCCAGGTGAAGGCCGGCCGCGCGGACGCCTGGGCGGAGGAGCTGCGCCAGGCCATCGCGAAGAACGAGCGCGCGGTGGACCAGTACATGCTGGGCCTGACGCTCTTCTCCCGGGCCCGGGACGCGGGTGCCCCCACCGTGGCCGCCTTCGAGCGCGCCATCGCGCTGTCTCCCACCACCGCGGAGTTCCATTACCGCCTGGGCGTGGCGCGCCTGGAGTCGGAGCAGTACACCGCCGCCCTGGGCCCGCTGCGCAAGGCCGTGGAGATGGCCCCGGAGCGCGCGGGATGGAAGCTGCCCCTGGCCAAGGCCCTGGCCCGCACGGGCGACACGGCGGGCGCCGTGGAGGCCCTGGGCACCGTCGTGCGCGGCAGCCCTACCCCCGCGGAAGTCGCCACCGCACGGGCGCTGATGAACCCGCTGGCGGACCCGTTCCAGAACTTCCCCAAGGCGGCGGAGGCGAAGCTCGAGGAGGGCATGCGCTACCTGCACGAGCTGGACGCGCCCCAGCACGCCCTCATCGCCTTCGAGGAGATCCTCCACGACTACCCGGACCTGGCCGTGGTGCACGCCCTCCTGGGGCTGGCCTACCAGCGCCTGGATGACGCCGGCCGCGCCGTGGACGAGTTCAAGCAGGCCATCGAGCGCGCCCCCCAGGACGGCAAGAACCAGCTCTACCTGGGGGAGCTGTACCTGTCGCGCCAGCGCACGGAAGCGGCGCGCACCGCCTTCGAGAAGGCCGCGGCGCTCAACCCGCTGCTGGACCTGGCCTGGTTCCGCCTGGGCGACATGCGCCTGGAGGCCCGGGACCTGGACACCGCGAAGGAGGCCTTCCAGGTGGCCGTGACGCTGGCGCCGGACTCGGCGGCCGCGCGCGGCAAGCTGTCGCTCGTGTACCAGTTGCAGGGGGACTACGCGGCCGCGCAGCGCGAGCTGAAGGCCGTGGCGGACAAGGACCCGGAGAACACCGAGTTCGCCCTGCGCCTGGGCCTGCTCTACACCGAGGAGGCCCAGAAGGCCCGCCGCCCCGAGGACCGCCAGAAGGCCGCGAACGAAGCGGAGCGCTGGCTGGGGAAGGTGCTGGAGACCCAGCCCGACAACGCGGTGGCCAGCAAGGCGCTGCAGGTGCTCAAGGGCCAGTAGCCACCGGCGCACCGGCCCCTCTACACTCCGCCTCCGATGAGCGACGCGCGCAAACCCGCCCCTCCCAGCAC
>NZ_RAWR01000572.1:0-420 GCF_003986945.1 Corallococcus sp. AB018
GCGGGAGGACTTCTACGCTGCTGCCGTCCACCTCCTGGCGCAGTTGGGCCGCCCAGGAGGCTTCCGACGTCTCATCTCCTCTGCCCGCACTCGTTGGGTAGGCAAAGATTTACCCCGGATGGCTTAGCAACAGCCTCGGGTCCACCGCCGCACGACCCGCGTGATGGGGACGCGCACGGATAGCGCGCTCGAAGTCCGACATGTCCAGCGCTTCGACAGCCGCCCATACAGCGCGCACTGGATGCTCTCGGTCAACCAACTGCTCGTAGGTCCGAGCCGCCAGCACCTGCGTCCCCCCTGTGTCAGGGAAGTTGTCGCCTCGGCTGAATGGCCGGGATGACCACGCCTTGGGGGCGAGAGCAGACAGGACGCAGTGCCGTACACGGATGCATTCAAGTCTCAGATGGTGAAGCGGATGGT
>NZ_RAWR01000573.1:0-420 GCF_003986945.1 Corallococcus sp. AB018
TAAATGGACAGACCTCATTCATGCCAAAACAGTGGCCATAATGCTAAAATGAAGGCACCGAAAACACATACAAGCATGCATGCCAATTGGCTCACCAACTAAGGCACTAAGGTGCAACTCTCAAGAACACTTAAAGAGTGAAAAGCATGGAAGTGTAACAACATTAAGTGCACTGAAATTAGACAAGAAATGATGCCAAATCACTTAATCAACACAAGCATGGCACGCAATGGTCCTTAAAGCTTAAGACAAGCAAAGAGGACTACACATGAGGCATGCAATACATGGCACAAATGCATGAACTAAGCATGGACAGAGCTCAAGTAAGTCAAAATAAGGACCTAAACATGCTGAGATAGGGACTCAAAGGCCTAAGCATGCAAGCATACGAGCTAAGGCATAAACTAGGCAACAATGCAT
>NZ_RAWR01000574.1:0-420 GCF_003986945.1 Corallococcus sp. AB018
AAATATATCCCCACACTCTTAAATTTCCTGCATTTCAGAAGCTCAGGAAGCTACTTGGTGTTTGTACTTCAAATGATTCAATTTGAGAGATGGCGTTTTATAGTTTGACTCTTATTAAACTGAATGTTATGTCTGGAACATCAGTTTAAAGGAGGGACTGTTGAGGAAATTAGTAATTTGCATGTTTGGGTTGTCCTAGTCTTTAGGATTGTCAGTTAGTTTGTTTTTGTTTACCCAGTCAATAGGAGTTTGTTGGGTAGTGTCTTTTTCGTGTTATTTCAGTTATGTATTAGTCTATTTATAGGCTGTTTGTTTATCAATAAAAATGCAAAAAAAGTATCTTCTCTGTTTTCTCTATATCCTCTGCTTCCTACTGCTATTGTGCTAAACTTTCTTTCATCATAGATACAGGTAGGTGGG
>NZ_RAWR01000575.1:0-420 GCF_003986945.1 Corallococcus sp. AB018
GACCGAGATCACCGTTTAAACACTTGTTGAAACTTGAGAAAAAGTTTGCAAAGTTAACATTGAGTAGTATATGTTTCACACTTGTTAGAATTTATGAAAAGTTTGCAGGTCAGTATCTTGCCGAAGTAAAAGTTTTGTAGCTATTACACCCGAGGTATGTAACCCCGAGAAGATTGCACAAAGGAGGCAAAGTATGAAAGGCATACAAAATATTCTAAGTATAGAATCATACAAGAGCAGTTAGAAGAAGATCAAAACAGAATTCGTCGTGATTGACACGCCTTCACCTTACAACATCATCTCGGGAAGGCCATGGTTGCATGCAATGGGGGTAGTTCCCTCAAGATTGCATCAACTACTGCGGTTCCCAACAGAGCATGGGATAGAAGAAGTCAGAGGAGATCAACTGCAGGCAAAAAG
>NZ_RAWR01000576.1:0-419 GCF_003986945.1 Corallococcus sp. AB018
AGATAAGGATCTAGGTTGAAAGAAGTTTGGCAGGTTTGACTAAACATCTTTTGTTCCTCAGCCGAGATAAGGGTCTAGGCTGATAAAAGTTTGGCAGGTTTGACCAAACATTTTTTGGTCTTTAGCTGAGATAGAGATTTGGGTTAAAGAAGGTTAGCAGGTTTGACCAACACTTACTTAAAATTCCAAAGTTGTTGTTCGGCCGAGATGCTTATCTCGGCCAAAAAAGGTGGGCAGGATAAGGGAAAGTCAAGCTAAATTAGGCTGGTTAGGCTTGTAGAAAGTTAGTACACTAAAAGAAAAAGTACATTAACCAAACAAAAAGTTGGGCAAAATAAGAAATTTCATTCATTTTTCATTCATTCAGTACAAGAGGAGGGACTTGTAGCCTGGTTACATTTTCGTTAAAAGCATAAATC
>NZ_RAWR01000577.1:0-418 GCF_003986945.1 Corallococcus sp. AB018
GGGCTCGATGGCGCGCACGCGGACGGTGGGCAGTGGGGGCCTGAAGGGCCTTCCGGAGGCTCCAACGGTGTCCCCCGGGTCGGTGCCGGGCCGGCCGGTGGCCCTGGCAATGGCCCTGGCGGCCCTCCTGGCCTTCGGAAGCGCTTGCCGGGACGAACCCCCGCTGACGGGCGCCCGGAGCCTCCTGCGGGTCTCCCAGGAGGCCGTGACGTTCCCGGCCAGCTACCCCCGGGTGGAGCGGGTGGTGGAGCTCCGGGTGATGAACGCGGGCCGGACGACGCTGGACGTGGAGTGGACGGCGCTGACCGCCCCCTTCTCCGCGTCCGGGTTGCCCACACGGATGGCGCCGGGCGAGGTCCCGGTCCGGCTGTCCTACCGGCCGGAGGCCACGGGCGTGCTGACGGCCACGCTGGTGGGC
>NZ_RAWR01000578.1:0-418 GCF_003986945.1 Corallococcus sp. AB018
GTTTAGTAAGACTCTGATGAATATTATAATGAACTGTTTCCTTTTTAACATTGCATGTAGATGTTATATATATTTAATGGGTTTATTTTCGAGGGCGTTACATTTATCAAAATTTTAAATCACTTAATGGGACAAATTAATCAATTTTTCAAAATTATTGATTTTTAATTTACAAAATAGATTAAAAAAAACTATTGACTGATTTATTTATTTTTAATTTACAAAATAAATTAAAAAAATTATTGACTGATTTATTTATTTAATAACCAAAATATTTCATAATCTCTCCCCCCTAATCTCTCTCACAAATTTTCAAAAAAAAATATTAAAACTTGCATTCCTTTTCTCTTCCCCAAAAAATCAGATAATATTTTTTTATTAAAGTTGTAGATATCTACCTATATTTTATATATTATAT
>NZ_RAWR01000579.1:0-418 GCF_003986945.1 Corallococcus sp. AB018
AGCACGTACCTAATCCTATCTGTTCATCAACAACATAGTCACCAAATCCAATCTGTTCATCATCATAGAAAAAACATCAAAAAATTAAAAACGAAATAGATTTGTATGTGCCTCTTCCAAGTACTTCTTCAACCTCTTTGCTACACTCTTCAACCTCTTCATCATGATCATCAATTTGGACAAATCAGAGCCTTTTATATGTACAAATTTTAGCTACAAATATTTACTTTGCACAGATCAAGTCTTATACATGTATCTTATCTATTTCATCATCATTCTACATCATCATCATTCACCATCAACAACAACAACAATACGCACTCACAACACCCAGATCATCACAACACCAACAACAATTAAAAGTTAATTAGCAAAAAGAACACAGAACCAATCCTAAAATCAACAACAACAACAATAT
>NZ_RAWR01000580.1:0-418 GCF_003986945.1 Corallococcus sp. AB018
TGGTCGAGCTCTTGGACACAGCGATGACGAAGACGGTCACAACACATATATGGACACAATCACCTTGAAGGATGTTGGCACTGGACTTTGGGGATGAAATTGAAACCATTGCATGGACTGAGACGCTATGAAAGCGTTGGGGGCTGGACTTCAGGATGAAGTTGCCTACGTATCCCAAAGATGGGAATCAAGCCTTACGTAGTTCGGCTTGGGTTCACTCGTGTATTTACTCTCCCCTTTTGCGCTCTAACTTTTTCCAAGGCCGCCCTTTCTGGGTTTTCAACCTTGTGAGCTCTGTTTTTCATTTCT
This sequence comes from Corallococcus sp. AB018, assembly GCF_003986945.1. NCBI lineage: Bacteria > Pseudomonadati > Myxococcota > Myxococcia > Myxococcales > Myxococcaceae > Corallococcus > Corallococcus sp. AB018. The sequence goes on from NZ_RAWR01000580.1 coordinate 310, forward strand.
TTTTATTTCTTTTCATAATTTTTCAATTCTTTTCATTTTTTTCATTTTCCAATCTTTTCTTTTCTTTTTTGTTTTTGTTTTTTTTCTTTTTTTTTTTGTTCTTTTTTTT
>NZ_RAWR01000058.1:0-45208 GCF_003986945.1 Corallococcus sp. AB018
CGGACGCGGAGGCCTCTTCGGGCCCTGGCCGCTACGTGGAGCTGCCCTCGGGCGAGAGCGTCCAGGACGCCTCCGGCACGGGCAGCGACGGTGGCGGGGAGGCGAAGGACGTGGTGGCGGAGCCGCCCTCCGGTCCGGTGTCGGGCGCGGATGACGCGCTGCTGAGCGCCGGCATCTGGGACGTGGCGAGCCGTGCGAGCCAGGAGGACGCGGGCTCCATGGGCTCCGGAGACGGTTCGGAACACAGCGCCAACGACGGCGCGGCGACTTCGGATGGGGAGCCCCACGCGCAGGCCATCGAGCCGCGCGTGATGGGACAGGTGACGGCGATGGTGCTGCCGCTGGAGCGACTGGAGGAGGACACCACCTTCCGCCTGCGGGACGAGGGCGACGTGTCCGAGCTGGCCACGGACCTGGCGCGACTGGGCCAGCTGTTCCCGGTGGACGTGCGCCCGCGCGGCGAGGAGCGCTACCAGCTCATCTGCGGCTTCCGGCGCGTGGCGGCGCTGCGCTTCCTCAAGCGCGACCAGCTCCAGGTGCGCGTGCACGAGGAGCTGTCCGACGAGGACGCGCTCCTGTTGTCCCTGGCGGAGGCCATCCACGCCTCGCCGGTGGAGCACGACGTGCTGGAGGCCAAGCGCGAGTCGCTGGAGGCCGAAGGCCGGCTGACGGCGCCGGTGCGCGACATGCTGGAGAAGGCGCTCGCCACCGAGGAGACGCTGGCTCCGGAGGGCGTCGAGGAGGAGATCGACGCGGACGAGCTGGCGGTGGACGTCGCGCAGCGCATGGGCGCCCTCAATCAGGACCTGTCGCTGCTCGCGGACGTGTTCGCCGCGCTGGACGAATCGCGCAAGGCGGAGCTGCTGATGCAGCTGCGCTACTCGGCGCAGCTGGTGGCGTACCTGGAGGGTCTGTAGGCCATGGCGGAAACGCTCGAACGCGACCGCGCCCGGCTCCTGGAGGTGCTCACGCAGCGCTCCTTCGAGCGCAGGCGCGTGGTGCTCTCCTCCGGCAAGGAGTCGGACTTCTACATCGACTGCAAGCGCACGGCGCTGCTCGCCGAGGGCCACTACCTCATCGGCCGGCTGTTCCTGGAGGCCATCCGGCGCGACGCTCCGTCGGCGGTCGCCGCGGGCGGGCTGACGCTGGGCGCGGATCCGCTCGCGTCCGCGGTGAGCCTGACCAGCTTCCTGGAGGGCGGCGGCCAGAAGCCCCTGCACGCGTTCATCGTGCGCAAGGAGCCCAAGGGCCACGGCACCGGCCAGTGGATTGAAGGCCTGTCCGCGCTGAGCCCCGGCGCACCGGTGGCCATCGTGGAGGACGTGGTGACGACGGGCGCGTCCACGATCAAGGCGATTGAGCGCGCGAAGCTGGAGGGCCTGACGGTGCTGGGCGCCTTCGCGCTGGTGGATCGGCTGGAGGGCGGACGCGAGGCCGTGGAGTCCGCCGGCCACCGCCTCACCACGCTGTTCACGCGCAAGGACTTCATCCCGTGAGAAGGCTGCTGTTGGCCGCGGTGCTGCTGGGCGTGCTGGGCGGCTGCTCCACCTCGCCCCCCATCGTCGGAGAGCCCGCGCCCACGCTGGATGACCCGAAGCAGGAGTCCGCCTACATGGCGGTGTTGGACCGGTACTCGGACCGCAAGGAGATCTACGACGGCTTCGACACGCGCGTCTTCGCGGGGGCCACGTTCCAGACGCCTGCGTTCCGCGAGGCCCGCATCCACCGCCGCGCCATCTTCCAGACGCTGCCTGCGGCGAAGGTGGAGCAGCTGCTGGCGGAGGAACTGGCCGACGCGGCGAAGTTCCACGAGTTCTTCCTGGCGGTGCACGTCAACGACTACCGCTACGACGACTTCGCCCACCGCAACAGCATCTGGCGGATCGCGCTGGTGACGCCCGCGGGCGAAATCACGCCCATGGAGATCCGCCGCCTGGGCCGGGCGGACCTCAACGTGCGCGCCTACTACCCCTACGCCAGCCTCTTCTGGGTGGGCTACCGCGTGCGCTTCCCCAAGACCTTCACCGACGGCCAGCCCGTCATCCCCGAGGGCACCGAGCAGGTGATGCTCCGCGTCGCCTCGTCGCTGGGGAACGCGGAGCTGAAGGTCCACGCGCGCTGAACGCGGCGGGATGGCCTTCAGGTCTGCTGGCCGTCCTTCAGCCACTTCGACGTGAGCGGCATCGTGGGCCCCGCGAGCAGGCGGTCCAGGAGCGCGTCCGGCGAGGCATTCACCGCGAAGGGCACGCCCTGCGTCTCCGGGACGAAGCCCGCCTCCACCATCTGCTTCGCCATCGCGAGCAGCGGCTGGAAGAAGCCGTCCACGTCCAGCAGGCCCATGGGCTTCCGGTGCAGGCCCAGCTGCGCCCAGGTGACGATTTCGAAGAGTTCGTCCAGCGTGCCGAAGCCGCCGGGCAGGGCGACGAAGGCGTCCGAGCGCTCGGCCATCATCGCCTTGCGCGAGTGCATGGAGTCCACCCGGTGCAGCTCCGTCAGCCGCGGGTGGGCCAGCTCCTTCGCGTCCATGAAGTGGGGGAGCACGCCCACGGTCTTGCCGCCGTTGGCGATGACCGCGTCCGCCACCGCGCCCATCAACCCCACGCTGGCGCCGCCGTAGACGAGCGTCAGGCCCCGCTTCGCCAGCGCGGCCCCCATCCTGGAAGCGGCCTCGCGGTACTCGGCGCGCACGCCGGAGCGCGAGCCACAGAAGACGCAGACGCTGCGCACGGTGGGTTCAGCCATCGTCAAAGGCCTCCAAGGCGCCCGGGATGGGCGGCGACCACGGCCAGCGCCGCGGCGATGAACAGCAGGACGGGGATGGCGCGCGAGTAGACCTTCGGGCCCATGCGCAGCGCCATGCCGCACGGCAGGCCGAAGATGAAGCCGCCCAGGTGCCCCGCCCAGCTCACCCCGGGCAGCAGGCTGATGACCGCCACCTGCACGAGCCAGAACATGTGATCCCGGCGGCCCTGCTGGTTGAGGATGGGCAGCATCGCGCCGCCCCAGCCGAGGATCATTCCTGACGCGCCCACCGTCACGATGTCGAAGTTGAAGAAGAGCGCGAACGCGGAGCCGCCCAGCGCGGTGACGAGCGACAGCCCCAGGAACCTCAGGCTTCCGATGCCGCGCTCCAGCGACGCGCCCAGCGAATAGACGGCGAGCATGTTGAAGAGCAGGTGCATCGCGCCGCCGTGCTCGAACACCATGCCGAGCAGGCGCCAGTACTCGCCCGCCTGGACCCATGGCCCGTAGAGCGCCAGCGGCCCCACGATGCCGTAGTTCGTCCCGTCGATGATCAGCGGCCGGCCCAGGGACCGACTGAGGACGAACATCCCCACCGCGCCCGCGATGATGGCGAAGCTGACGTAGGGCGTGCGCAGCGCGGGCCGGGGCTGCTGGGGGCCCGGGGGCGGTCCGTCCCCGCCCTGTCCACGTGGCGCGTTGTCCTGCTCATCTCCCAGCCCGGAGGGGCCGGGGAGGTCATCCAGCATGCGGCGCGGACGGGACATGGGTTCTCACAGCTCCCGCGAAAGGATGGTGTCGCGCGTGCCCTGGTGCTCGTCCGTGTGGGGGTAGTCCAGGGTGTAGTGCAGGCCCCGGCTCTCCTTGCGGCGGCTGGCGCAGTCCACGATGAGGTGCGCCACCTCCGCGATGTTGCGCAGTTCGATGACGTCGCGGGTGACCTTGAAGCGCCAGTAGTAGTCGCGGATCTCCTCGCGCAAGAGCTCCAGCCGCCGCCGCGCGCGCATCAGCCGCTTGTCCGTGCGGACGATGCCCACGTAGTTCCACATCAGCCGGCGGATCTCATCCCAGTTGTGGGTGACGACCACGCTCTCGTCGGAGTCCACCGCGCTGCCGGAGTCCCAGGCCGGCGGGTCCTCCTTCGGCAGCGTCAGCGAGGACAGCTCCTCCGCCGCCACCTGCACCGCGCGGTGGCCGTACACCAGGCCCTCCAGCAGCGAGTTGGAGGCGAGCCGGTTCGCGCCGTGCAGGCCGGTGCAGGACACCTCGCCGATGGCGTAGAGGCCCGGGATGTTGGTGCGCCCGTGCAGGTCCGTCACCACGCCGCCGCACTGGTAGTGGGCCGCGGGCACCACGGGGATGGGCTGCACCGCCATGTCGATGTTGAAGGCCTTGCAGGTGGCGTAGATGTTGGGGAAGCGCTCGGTGAGGTACGCGCGGCCCAGGTGCGTCATGTCCAGGTAGACGCAGTCATTGCCCGTGCGCTTGAGCTCTGCGTCGATGGCGCGCGCCACCACGTCACGCGGGGCCAGGTCCCGCATGGGGTGGTAGCGGTCCATGAACGTCTGGCCGCCCTTGAGCCGCAGCTTGCCGCCCTCGCCGCGCAGCGCTTCGCTGATCAGGAAGCTCTTGGCCTCCGGGTGGAAGAGGCACGTGGGGTGGAACTGGTAGAACTCCATGTTCGCCACGCGCGCGCCCGCGCGGTACGCCATGGCCACGCCGTCGCCCGTCGCGACGTCCGGGTTGGACGTGTAGAGGTACACCTTGCCCGCGCCACCCGTGGCCAGCACCGTGACCTTGGAGAGGAAGCGCTCGATGGAGCCGTCCTCCATCAGCGCGTACGTGCCCAGGCACCGGCTGCCGGCCGGGGTGTGCGGACGCCGGTCCAGGATGAGGTCGATGGCGGCCGTGTTCTGGAAGAAGGTGATGTTGGGCTGCGCGTCGCACGCGGCCAGCAGCGCGCGCTGCACCTCGCGGCCGGTGATGTCACCCGCGTGGATGATCCGGCGGGCGGAATGGCCACCTTCGCGCGTGAGGTCGAACTCGCCGCCGCGCTGATCGAACGCAGCGCCCAGCGCCACCAGCTCCTTGAGGCGCGCGGGCCCCTCCCGCACCGTCACCTCCACCGCGTCGCGGTGGCACAGGCCCGCGCCCGCCACGAGCGTGTCCTCGATGTGCGAATCGAAGGTGTCCGTGGGGGAGAGCACACCGGCGATGCCCCCCTGGGCGTAGGCGGTGTTGCCTTCGCCGCGCTCGCGCTTGGTGAGCACGGCGACCGTGCCGTGCCGGGCCGCCTGCAGGGCGAACGACAGTCCGGCCACGCCGCCGCCCATGACCAGGAAATCGAACCGATGGGGCATGGCCAACAGGCTTAATGGCGGTAAGTGCTGGAAACAAGGCGTTTTCTTGAGGACTTTCCGGGTGTTGTCTAAGGTTTCGCACCGCCGCCATGCGTGTCCTGACCGCCCTCGTCGTCCTGTTGACCGCCGCCCTGCCGGCCGCCGCCTCGGACGGCATCTACAGCTACGTGGAGAAGGACGGCACCATCGTCTACACGAACGTGCCTCCCGGAGGCGCGCGCAAGGCCCGCAAGCTGTCCGGGACCTTCACGCCCGCGCCGGCCAAGTCCGCTCCCGTGCGGGGCCGCTCGCGGACGCCCACGGAGTTGGATCCGCACATCACCACCGCGGCGCTGCGCTACCGCATCCCGCCCGCGCTGGTGCGCGCCATCATGCACACGGAGAGCAACTTCAACCCGAACGCGCTCAGCCACAAGGGCGCCAGCGGGTTGATGCAGCTCATGCCGGGCACCGCGTCGGATATGTACGTGAAGGACATCTTCGACTCGAAGGAAAACATCGAGGGCGGCGTGCGCTACCTGCGCGTCCTGGCCAACATGTTCGACGGCGACATGGTGAAGATGGTCGCCGCGTACAACGCTGGGCCGGACGCGGTGAAGAAGTACGGAGGCCAGGTGCCGCCGTACGCCGAGACGCAGGATTACGTGCGCAAGGTCCTCCAGCTCTACCAACACTACAAGGAGCGCGAGCGGCTCGCCCAGGCCGAGGCCAGCAGCCGTGAGCCCACACCCGAGAATGACGACGCGCACGAAGGGGACGAAGCCGCCGGGCCCCGATGACGAGGAGTTCCTGCAGCAGCTCCATCGCGGGAGCGAGCTGCTGGGCGCCGGCAAGGTCACCGAAGCGAAGGACTTCCTGGAGCGTGCGCACCAGCTCCAGCCGCGCCATGAGAAGGCCCAGAACCTCCTGGGCCTGACGTATTTCAAGCTGGGCCTCTTCGATCGCGCCGCCGACCTGTACGAGATGCTCGTACGGGACAACCCGGTGGACCCGACGCTGCGCGTGAACCTGGGGCTCGTCTACTTGAAGACGAACGCGCTCCAGCGCGCGGCGCGTGAATTCGAGACCGCCACCGACCTGGCCCCGGACCACAAGAAGGCCCACAACTACCTGGGCCTGACCTTCGCCCAGATGGGCGAGTACGGCCGCGCGCGCGAGCACTTCCTCCTGTCCGGCAGCGACGCCATGGCGGAGAAGATGTCGCGCGCCATCGCGGGGGAGGTCTACAGCCGTCCGCCCGCCGCCCCCATGCCGGCCCGTCCGCGCGAGGAGGAAGAGGAGACCGCCGCGCCGCCTGCGTCCGCCTCCGGCGAGAGTGACTGGGGTGCCCAGTTCGGTCTGGATGAGGCGCCGCGCAGTCCTCGCACCGCCGCCGCGCCGCCGCCCCAGGTCGCCGCGAAGCCGCCGGACGACGACATGCGCTTCGCGGAGGACGAGGGCCCTCCTGCTCCCACGGATGACCACGCCTTCACCTCGGGAGCCGCGACCCAGGTCCAGGAGGACGAGGACCCCAGCCTGGCCGCGGGCGAGAGCCTCTTTGACGAAGACGCGGAGCTCGCCGCCACCACGGACGCGGACACCTCCGGTGACGACGTCGAGGTCGCCGACGAGCTGCCCCCCACGCCGGTGTCGGAGGAGATCGAGGTCTCCGAGGAGCCGCCCGTCCTCGCGTCCGACCTGGAGTCGGAGCCCGTCGACGCCTTCGCGGAGACCTTCGCAGCGCTGGCCACGAGCGAGCAGCCCCCGGAGCCCCGGCCTTCCGAGCCGATCCAGCTGACCCGGTCCATCGGGTCGCTTCAGGTGACCCACTCCGCCGAACCGCCTTCCTCGCCTGATGCCGGAACGGGCGTGAGTCCGCCGGTGCTCACCGCGTGGGTGCCCTCGGTGGCGCTGCCGGGCGCGGCGCCGGGCCAGCCCTTCACCCAAGGTGCGTCCGCGATGGCGCTCGCGGTGGATGGCGAGCTGCTCACGCGCCTGGAGGGGCTGATCGCCGTGCGCGGCCAGGTCACCTTCGAGCCGGAGATGAAGCGCTTCCGGGGCCGGGCCACCGACAAGCCCTTTGGCGAGGGCGACCAGTCCATGGTGCGCGCCCGGGGGCAGGGGACGCTGCACCTGGAGCCCGTGTCCGGGCGGCAGTGGGTGGCTGTCTCCCTGGACGACGAGTCCGTCTACCTGCGCGATGCGTGCGTCTTCGCCTTCGAGGAGCCCGTCGTCTTCGAGAACGGCCGCGTGCCGTCGGACCTGGCCCAGGACCTGGACCTGGTGCACCTGCGCGGGCAGGGGCGGGTGCTGCTCAGCCTGACGGGCCCGCTGCGCTCGGTGCCGGTGGCCATGGACCAGCCGGTGACGGTGCCCCTCACGCACCTGGTGGGCTGGGTGGGCAACCTCACGCCCCGCGTGGTGCCGCTCGTGACATCCGCTGCCGGGGAGACACTGAAGGCGGCGGTGGAGCTGGGCGGTGAAGGATTTGCCCTCATCGCACTCGGGGTCCGGTAGAACGCGCGCCCATGGCCACCGAGCGAGCCCTCAGGAAGCAGCGCAAGCGCGAGGAGCGGGCCCGCCGCCGCGCGTCCCGCCGTCCCAGCATCCTGGTGCAGGAGTTCTGGAACCTGCCCAACATGCTGACGCTGGGGCGCATCCTCCTCATCCCCGTGTTCGTCTGGCTCACCTACGACGCGGACCCCCTGCACTCGCTGCTGGCCGGCCTGGTGTTCGCCGTGGCCGCCATCACCGACGTGATTGACGGCTACCTGGCGCGCCGCTGGAACCTCATCACCGTCGTCGGCAAGTTCATGGATCCGCTGGCGGACAAGCTCATCGCCATGGCCGCCCTGGTGATGATGGTGCGCCTGGGCCGCATCGCCGCCTGGGTCGTCATCGTGCTGCTGGCCCGCGAGTTCATCGTCACCGGCCTGCGCACCATCGCCGCCAGTGAAGGCATGGTCATCGCCGCGGGGCAGGAGGGGAAGTGGAAGACGTCCCTCCAGCTGGTGGGGATCATCTCCCTGTGCGTCCACTACGTGCACCCGCTGGACGTGGGCTTCCGCGTCGTCACGGTGGACTACAACCAGGTGGGCAAGGTGCTGGTGTACCTGTCGGGTGCGTTCTCCGTGTGGAGCGCGGTCGTCTACTTCCGCGCGTTCCTCAACATGCTCGCCCGCCGGGGCAGCGCGGATCCGGATGCGAAAAGTGTTTGACGTGTCCGAAGGGCCTCTGTATATCGCACCCCACCTCCGGCGCGGCACCGACCGGCGGGTGGCGAGCAACACGGCGGTACCTGATGCGGGAATAGCTCAGCGGTAGAGCATCGCCTTGCCAAGGCGAGGGTCGAGGGTTCAAATCCCTTTTCCCGCTCCAAACGAAGCACGCAGCACCGTAGTACCTGATGCGGGAATAGCTCAGCGGTAGAGCATCGCCTTGCCAAGGCGAGGGTCGAGGGTTCAAATCCCTTTTCCCGCTCCAATCAAAGGCCCTCTGGGAAACCAGGGGGCCTTTTTCTTTTCCAAGATGGCCTCTCCGAGGGCGCGCGAGGGCTGCCGGCCAGACGGGCTTTCGCGCGGATGGCCGGAGTCCCATGCCTGACACCTTCCGGGGGCATGAGGTATGGATGGCGCCGCATGCTTCGCAACCTCCGTGAGCTCTACCAGTACCGGGGCCTCCTGCTCAGCCTGACCCAGCGCGAGCTGAAGGCGCGGTACCGGAACTCGGTGCTCGGCTTCTTCTGGACGTTCCTCAACCCGATGCTCCAGATGGGCGTCTACTCGCTGCTCTTCACCGTCTACATGCGGCAGAAGATCCCCGGGTACACGTTCTTCGTCTTCATCGGTCTGCTCCCGTGGATCTGGTTCTCCACGTCCCTGGGGACGGGGGCCAGCGCCATCAGTGATCGGCGCGACCTGCTCACCAAGGTGCGCTTCCCCGCGCAGGTGCTGCCGGCCACGGTGGTGGTGACCAACCTGTGCAACTACGTGCTGTCCCTGCCGCTGATGGTCGCGCTGGGGCTGCTGCTGGGCTACGTGCCCAGCTGGCACGTGGTGGCGTTCCCGGTGGTGCTGCTCACCCAGCTGTGCATGACGGTGGCGCTGGTCTACATCGTGTCCGCGCTCAACGTGACGTTCCGGGACCTGCAGCAGATCATCGCCAACCTGCTGACGATGTGGTTCTTCGTCACGCCGGTGTTCTACCGGGTGGACTCGCTGCCGGAGGTGGCCCGGGGGCCGATCGTGCTGCTCAACCCCATGGCGGTGATGGTGACGTCGTACCAGTCCATCTTCTACGAACACCAGCTGCCGCAGCCCGGCCCGCTCCTGATGTGGATGGGCATCTCCCTGGCGCTGTTGTGGATCGCGGCCGGCATCTTCGAGCGCCGTCGCGAGGACTTCGCGGAGTTCATATGACCAGCGCCATCGCGTCTCCGGACGCCATCGTGCTCCGCAACGTGGTGAAGAGCTTCCGGAAGAGCACCATCCGGCGCGAGTACACCACCATCAAGTCGGAGCTCATCCGCCTCCTGCGTGGCCAGCGCGACACGGACGGCAAGTCCATGATCGAAGCGCTCCGGGGCATTGACCTGGTGGTGCCCCGCGGCAAGACGGTGGGCATCATCGGGCGCAACGGCTCCGGCAAGAGCACGCTGCTCAAGCTCATCTCCGGCATCTACACGCCGACCACGGGCACCATCGACATCAACGGGCGCATCAGCGCGCTGTTGGACCTGGGCGCGGGCTTCCACCCGGACTTCTCCGGCCGGGAGAACATCCTCATCAACGGCATCATCCTGGGGATGTCGCGCGCGGAGGTGAAGGCGCGCATGGAGGAGATCATCTCCTTCAGCGAGCTGGGCGACTTCATCGACGAGCCGGTGCGCACCTACTCCAGCGGCATGTACATGCGCCTGGCGTTCTCCGTGGCCACGCACGTGGATCCGGACATCCTCATCATCGACGAGATCCTCGCCGTCGGTGACGAGCACTTCGGCAAGAAGAGCCTGGCGAAGATGACGGAGTTCAAGCGGGCCGGGAAGACCATCGTCATCGTCACCCACGACCTGGGGACGCTGGAGCGTTGGTGCGACCTGGGCGCGTGGATCGACGCCGGGCGCATCCGCGAGTTCGGTCCGCCCGCGGACGTCATCCGCAGCTACCGTCGCGCGGTGGCGCTGGCGGAGGAGCGCGGCATGTCCATGGAGGCGCCCGCGCTGGCGTCGGACGGCGGTGCGCTGCCGTCGCTGGCGGCGCCCCAGGCCGACCCGTCTCCGCTCACCGTGGACGCGGTGCGGCTGCTGGGCCGGGACGGCGCGGCGGTGGAGTTCGTGGACACCGAGGACGGCCTGGAGCTGAGCGTGGCGTACACCGCGCGCACGCCCGCGCCGGAGCTGGGCCTGGGGCTGGAGCTCTCCCGGGCGGACGGAGTGCTGGTGCACGCCACGGACACGTTCGCGGAGGAGGTGCCTTTCTGCGCGGCGGCGGCCGGTAGCGGGACGGTGCGCTTCGTGGTGGACCGGCTGGGCCTCACCGCGGGGCGCTACGCGTTCACGGTGGTGGTGCGCGACCGGGCGGGGCAGGTGCTCGAGAAGCGCGAGGCGGTGTGCTCCTTCGAGGTGCGCTCCAGCGTGCGGGACGGAGGCCTGACGCGGCCTCCGCACCGGTGGATCGTGGAGGGCGCCGCGGCTCGCGTGGCGCCAGTGCGAGACGTCGGCTCGTGAGCGGCCCTGCTTCGGCGAATGGGGGAGGGCCGGGCATCTGGCTGGGCATCGTGCTTTACCGGAACCCGGAGCGGGAGCTGGAGCGACTGTGGGAGTCGCTCCGGTGGAACCGCGAAGCCCCGGGTGCGCCCGCGTTCCGGGTCGTCTGGATGGACAACTCGCCGGACGACACGCTGCGCGCGCGGGTGGCGCGGCTGGACGCTGAAGCGGACTACCGGCACGCCGGGAGGAACCTGGGCTTCGGGGCCGCGCACAACCGGTTGATGACGGAGGCCTTCGGCTCGGGTGGGGCGCGGTACTACGTCTGCGTGAACCCGGATGGACTCCTGCATCCGGACTGCGTGCGGGAGCTGGCGCGAGTGGCGGATCAGCGGGCGGACACGGGGCTGGTGGAGGCCCGGTTGTTCCCGGACGAGCACCCCAAGCCGTACCATCCTGCGACGGGCGAGACGCCCTGGTGCAGCGGCTGCGTGCTGCTGGTGACGAAGAAGCTGCACGCGACGGTGGGTGGCTTCGACGAGCGCTTCTTCATGTACTGCGAGGACGTGGACCTGTCGTGGCGGGCGAGGGCCTCCGGGCTGTCCATCCGGGTGGCGCCCTCCGCGCTGGTGCACCACTACACCGTCACCCGGGAAGAGAGCCCGGTGCGCGAGCGGATGGTCCGCCGCAGCGCGGCCCTGCTCGGGGCGAAGTACGGTGACGCGGCCTTCACGAACGCCCGCCTGCGGGAGTACGCGCAGCTGGGCGGCGAGCCATTCCAGACGCCCGACATCCTCAAGCCCGGGCGGCGGCTCGCGGGCATCGCGGACTTCAGGCACCATCTGGAGTTCGCTCGGAGGCGCTGGTGAACGCTCTATCCGAAGAGGCGCCTCCGTCCGCCGCGTCCGCGCGGTGGATGGAGCTGGTGCTGTCGCGTGCGCACGCGGGCGTGGCGGTGTGCCTGGTGGGCGCGTCGCCAGCGCTGGCGGAGGCCCTGCGGGCTCGGGGCGGCTCCGTGCGGGAGCTGCCCGGGCCGGAGTGGAAGCGGGGCAAGGGACCCGCGCCGACGCTCGTGGTGCTGGAGGGCGACGCGGTCGAGCGGGTGCTGGAGGAGGGGCTGGAGGCGCTGCGGCGCGAGGCACCGGGGGCGGAGTTGGTGTTCAGCCTGCGCAACGCCGGTTCAGCGCGGGCGCTGATGGGCGCGCTGACGGGCGAGGCGCCGGTGCGCGCGGGGCTCTCCGAACAGCGGATGCTGCGGCTGCTGGCCGAGGTCGGCTACCGCGTGGCGCACCGTGAGGTGGTGCCGTGCGCGTCCGGAGGCACGGCGCTGGCCGAGGACACCGCGCAGGCGCTGCGGGCGTTACTGGCCCAGCTGTCGCCGTCCACGCAGGTGGAGGAGGGGCTCTACGTCGCGGTGCCGGACGGGCCCGTGCGCGCGCCGGTGGCGGGGCTGCTCAGTGTCGTCGTCACGGTGGAGCCGGGGACGCAGGACGCGGCGCTCGACGAGGCCCTCTTCGCGCTGGCCTGTCAGGAGCAGCAGCCGCTGGAGTTGCTGCTCGCTGCGCCCGAGGGCGTGGACCTGTCCGCCGCGGAGGCTGCGCTGGAGCGCTACGGCAGGCTGGGGTCGTTCCAGGCTCGCACCGTGCGCGCGCCCTCGGGAGCCCTGTACGCGGAGGCCGTGCGCGAGGCCCGGGGACAGTATCTGGCGTTCGTGGATGCGCGGTGCGTGGTGTACCCGCGTCACTTCGTGGAGTTGGTGCGCGCGCTCCAGACGGGCCGCGAGGCCTGGGCGTTGGCGCGGGCGTTCCGCACCGAGTGGGCGTCCGGTGAGGGGACCCCGCCGTACGTGCGCGCGAAGGTGCCGTTCCCGCTGGGTGAGCGGCTGGAGGTGGAGCACCTGGTGATCCACCCGGAGCTCGTCCACGCGATGGTGATCGACCGGAGTCGCATCGGGCCCTTCCCGGTGGCGATGGAGTCGGGACTCGGGGACCTGCCCGCGCGGATGGGGGCGCTGTTTCCTCCGGTGTTCCTGGGCGGCATCGCCTCGTGCGAGGTACGCGGTCCGCGCGAGCCGCCGGCCGTCGCCGTGGCTCCGGGGACCTGGCTGGTGCGCCCCCTGGATGCCTGGGTGGATGTCGTGGCACGGATCCGCGAAGAGACGCTCCAGGCCAGGGAGTTCCGCCACCGGGTGGTGGACATGCTGAATGCCCGCGTCCACGGCATCCCCTGGGTCCACGGCACGCTCAAGGCCCTGGCGAACCGGCTCAAATCCGGCAGCGGGCGCTGAGACGATGGGCACCGCCGACAGTGACGGCTCGCGGAGCACGCCAGGCGTTGAGGCAGCGACGTTGGGCCCATCCGATCGGAAGTCATCTTTCGCCGAGGAGCCCGCGACGTTGGAGTCGGCCGACCGGAAGCCGTTCTCCGCCGCGCAGGTCGCGACGTTGGACTCGGCCGACCGGAAGACTTCTTCCTCCGCGCAGGCCACATCGGGACCTCCCGGCGGCCGGGCGCATCCGCCGCGCGATATCTTCGTCGAGGTGTTGGGCTTCGACGTGCCGCGGTCGCACCGCGCGCGCTGGGGCCCGGTCATCACCGCCGCCAAACGTTTTGGGACGCGGGGGCTTTCGCCCTTGCAGCGCTGGGTGCTGGACCGCCAGCTGCGCTTCGACCTGCGGCTGAGAGCGTTGATCCGTCAGCCGGAGCGGACACTGCCGGAGCTGGCCCGCGAGGAGCTTGGGCGACTCGCGGATCCGCGGCCCGTGGGCTTGGTGGGCCGGTGGCTTCCCTCCGTGCCCGGGCTGGAGGCGCAGCGGGCCTGGAACCTCGCGGTCGTGGCCCTGCTGTCCAGACCTGGATGGCCCCTCCGGACCGAAGGTGCCGCTGAGGCACTGGACGCGCTGGAGGCCCGCTGCGACGTGCTGGCGCAGGAGGCCGGCGCGGTGGGCCTGCCTTTGTGGCGCGAGCTGTGGCGGCGGCAGGTCGCCTTCAATCACGCGACCGTCCGCCTGTTGCGGCGCCTCCTGGGCGTGGCCCGTCCGGCCGTGCTTTTGCCCGCGCCGGTCGGGTACACGCGCGACGCCCTGGAGCGAGAAGCCCACGAGGTCCGCGACGCGACCGCCGCGCTGGCCCGGCTGGAGCGCCGGCCGCTGATCAGTCTGGTCACGCCCGCCTGGGAGACGCCGGTGGACGTCCTCCGCGCATGCGTCGCGTCCGTGCGCGCGCAGGTGTATCCGCACTGGGAACTGTGCATCGTCGACGACGGCTCACGCTCGGCGGCGGTGGCGGACACGCTGCGAGAGGCCGCGGCCGGCGACGCGCGGATCCGCTTCGAGCGGCTGGAGTCGAACCAGGGCATCGCCCGCGCGACCAACGCCGCGCTGGCCCTGGCCACCGGCGACTACGTGGGCTTCCTCGACCACGACGACCTGCTGGCGCCGCACGCGCTGGCCGAGGTCGCGCTGCGGCTGGGTGAAGCGCCGGACGCGGACGTCGTCTACTCGGACGAGGACAAGGTGGACGCGCAGGGGCTGCGCTTCGCGCCCTACCTGAAGCCCTCTCTGTCTCCGGAGTTGCTGCGCGCGGTGAACTACGTGTGCCACTTCCTAGTGGTGCGCGCATCGCTGCTGCGCGAGGTGGGAGGCATCCGTCCGGGCTTCGAAGGGGCGCAGGACCACGACCTGCTGCTGCGTCTGATGGAGCGCACACGACGCTTCGAGCACATCCCCCGCGTGCTCTACCACTGGAGGACGCTGCCCGGCTCCACGGCCACGGACGCCAGTGCGAAGCCCGCGGCCTCCGAAGCGGGACGCAGGGCCGTGGCGGAGCATCTGGCGCGCATGGGGGAGGGTGGCTCGGCGGAGACGGTCTCGCCAGGGCTGTACCGGATCCGTCACCCGCTCGTGGGCCGTCCCCGGGTGTCCGTGCTGCTGTCGGAAGCGCCCACCGAGTCCGAGCTCACGGCGCTCCTCGCCTTCACGGACGACCTGGACGTGGAGGTCCGCGTCCCTGTTTCGTCTCCAGCAGCTTTCTCCACCGGCAACGCCATCCGCGTCCAGGTCGACGCGGCCGCGACTCCGGGCGCCGTGGCGAACCAGTTGCTGCGCGAGGCCCGGGGCGAACTCATCCTCGTCCTGGAGGCAGGCACGCTTCCGACCGGACCGGGGTGGCTGCGGGAGCTCGCGTCGCAGGCCTCGCGTCCCGGCGTCGGCGTGGTGGGCGCGCGCATCGTCTCTCCCTGGGGCCTGGTGCTGGAGGCCGGGCTGCGCTTCGACGCGAAGGGCAGGGTGCTGCGTCCCTTCGCGGGGCTGTTCGATCCCACGCTCGGCGCATTCGGCGGCTCGCATTGGCCACGGGACGTGCGCGCCGTCTCCAGCGCCTGCGCGATGATCCGCCGCGAGGTCCTGGAGTCGCTCGGAGGTTGGGACGCGGCCTTCACCTCCGACGAGGCCCGCGGCGTGGACCTGTGCCTGCGCGCGAGCGAAGCCGGGCTGCGCGTCCTCTATGCTCCCCATGCGCGACTCGTGCGCACCCGTTCCCAGGACGACGCACCCGAGGCCACCCACGACGCCGACCGGCTCCATGAAGCGTGGGTCCGTGCGGGACGGACCGACCCCACCGGACATCCGCGCCTCCGCTTTCTCCAGACACCGTAGAAATGAACAGCGACCGCGCCTCCTCCCATGGGGAGCGGGCGGGCTGCCAGCCTTGACGCTCCCGGAGGGGGGTGACATGGAGGACATCCGCCAAGGAGAGGGGGGCGTGCCTTGCCTGTAGCGAGGGTCGGCCTTCCGGACGCCACCAACATGCATCCACAGCTCAATCCCCTGGAACACCCCCTCTGCCTCACGCAGCCCCTGCGGCTGCTGGCCTCCTCAGCCTGGGTGGAGCACGTCCCGTTCGCGATGTTCCTGATGGACCTGCTGCGTCCCGCGACGCTGGTGGAGCTGGGTGCACACACCGGCGTATCCTACTCCGCGTTCTGCCAGGCGGTGGACGCGCTGAAGCTGGAGACGCGCTGCCACGCGGTGGACACCTGGCAGGGCGACCCGCACGCGGGCTTCTACGGGGCGGACGTGCTCGCGGACCTGCGCGCGCACCATGACCCGCTCTACAGCCGGTTCTCACAGCTGCACCAGATGACCTTCGACGAGGCCCTGAGCCAGTTCGCGGACGGCTCCATCGACCTGCTCCACATCGACGGCTGCCACGAATACGCCCAGGTGAAGGCGGACTTCGAGCACTGGCGCCCCAAGATGAGCGCGCGCGGCGTCATCCTCTTCCACGACACCCACGTGCACGAGCGCAACTTCGGCGTCTGGCAACTGTGGGAGGAGCTCCGGGGTCAGTATCCGTCCTTCGAGTTCGAGCACGGCTTCGGTCTGGGCGTGCTCGCCGTGGGCCCGGAGCAGCCGGAAGGGATGCTTGCCCTGACGAGCACCCGGGACGCGGAGCGCGAAAACGTGCGGCAGGCCTTCGCCACGCTGGGCGGGCGACTGACGCTCCTGCTGCACCGGCAGCACCTGCGCGACGCCTACGGCCAGAAGGAACAGCAGGCCGCGGACCACGCACGCCAGGCGCAGCAGCTCCAGACGGAGCTGGACGCCGCCCGTGAAGCGGCGCGCGACACCGCCAGCACCCTGCGCGAGTTCGAAGGCCGGCTCGCGCGGCAGGGCCTGGCCCAGCGGATGCTCCAGGAGGAGCTGGGCCGCAAGAACGCCCGCATCTACGAACTGGATGCGCACGTGTCGCGCCAGGGCTCGGAGCTGGCGCACATCAACGGCAGCCTCGCGTGGAAGGCCATCAACCGCTACTGGGCCATGCGCGAGCGCGTGCTGCCCCCCGGCACGAAGCGCGGCCACCTCTACCAGAAGAGCAAGGGCACGCTGCACAAGGTGGGCGCGAAGCTGATCAAGCTTCCCGCGAAGCAGGGCGCGCTCAAGGCGCTGCGCGCCGCCAAGGCTGCCCTCACGCCGGCCGCCCCCGCCGCGCCCACCGAGCCCACCGCCTCCATCGCCGCGGTCGTGGCCCCGAGTGCACCGCTCGCGCCCCCGGCTCCATGGACCGCGCCGCTGACGCAGCTCTCCCAGGCCAGCCTGGGCCGGCGCATCCTGATCATCGCGGAGCTGTCGCTGCCCCAGTGCAAGCGCTACCGCGTGGATCAGAAGGTCGCCATGTTCCACCGGCTCGGGTACGACGTCACCGTCCTGCGCTGGAACGACCACGAGGAGTGCAAGGCCGCGCTCCAGTTCCACGGCCTGGTCATCTACTACCGGGTGCCCGCGTTCCCTGGCGTGGAGGAGCTGCTGGCGGAAACGAAGCGCCTGGGCGTCCCGCACTTCTTCGACGTCGACGACCTCATCTTCGACGTGGAGGAGTACCAGAAGAACACCAACGTGCAGCGGCTGCCGGAGAACGAGCGCGAGCTCCTGCTCAACGGCGCGAAGCTCTACCGCAAGGCGCTCAGCCTGTGTGAGCACGCCATCGCCAGCACGCCCACCATCGCGGAGCAGATGGCCCGCGTCATCTCCGGCAAGGTCTACGTCGTCGAGAACTGCCTGGACGACGGCATCCTGGAGCTGGCCCGGGAGATGGAAGCGCGCCCGCCCGCGGTGGACGCGGACACGGTCACCATCGGCTACGGCAGCGGCACCCGCACGCACGACGCCGACTTCGCCATCGCCGCGGACGCCATCCTCGCGGTGATGGAGCGCCACCCGAACGTGCGCCTGGCCATCCACGGCTTCCTGGAGCTGCCGGCGGGCTTCGAGCGCTACTCCGACCGCGTCTTCCGCATCCCGTTCCTGGACGCGGACGACTACCTGCGCGCGCTCGCGTCCTGGCAGATCTCCATCGCGCCGCTGGAGACGACGGTCTTCAACGACGCGAAGAGCAACATCAAGTTCATCGAGGCGTCCATCTTCCGCGTGCCCGCGGTGTGCTCCGGCTCCGGGCCGTTCCGGGAGATCATCGACCACGGCCGCAACGGCTTCGTCGCCACCACCCGTGAGGAGTGGGAGTCCGGGCTGTCCGCGCTGGTGCAGGACGCATCGCTGCGCAAGCGCATGGGCGAGGAGGCCCACCGCAGCGTGATGGCGCGCTACCACCCGGCGGTGGTGGCCACGGAGCGGCTCCAGCCCATCCTCCAGCACCTGCCGCCCGCGCCGCCTCCGCGCCTGAAGGTCCTGGAGGCCAACATCCTCTTCGCGCCCTTGAGCTTCGGCGGGGCGACCGTCGTCGCGGAGCAGTTGGCGCACCAGCTGAAGGCAGAAGGCTGCGACGTCACGGTATTCACCGGCATCCTGAACTCGCCGCTGCCCGCCTACTCGGTGGTGCGCTACGAGGCGCTGGGCCTGCCGGTCATCGCCACCCAGGTGCCGGCCCTCACCGACCGTGCCCAGGAGTACCAGAACCCGCGCATGGGGGAGACCTTCACCCAGGTGCTCAAGGCGGTGCGCCCGGACGTGGTGCACTTCCACTCCATCCAGCTCCTGAGCTCCGCGCTCGCCACGGCGTGCGCCGCGGAGGGCATCCCGTACACCATCACCGTGCATGACGCGTGGTGGCTGTGCGAGCGGCAGTTCATGGTCCGCGAGGACGCCACGTACTGCGGCCAGAAGGGCATCGACCTGCGCGTGTGCACCAAGTGCGTGCCGGACTCGCGCTTCACCTTCAAGCGCACGTTCGCCCTGCGCAAGGTGCTGGACGGCGCGGCCCTGCTGATGGCGCCCAGCGAGTTCCAGCGCCAGCTCTACATCGCCAACGGCGTCGCGCCGGAGCGCATCGTCGTGAACAAGAACGGCGTGCTGCTGCCCACGCGTGCGCGCGCCCCGCGCCCCGCGAACGCCCCTGTGCGCTTCGCCTACCTGGGCGGCCACGCGGTGCACAAGGGGTACTTCTGGCTCAAGGACATCCTGGAGTCGGTGCCGGAGTCCGGCTGGGTCCTGAAGATGACTGACATCCAGCTGCGCATGGGGTCGGCCTCCATCGACGCGAAGGAATGGAAGGTGAAGGGGCAGGTGGAGGTGGTGCCTCCGTATGATCAGGACGGGATGGACGCCTTCTTCGACGGGGTGGACGTGCTGCTGATGCCCTCGCAGTGCAAGGAGAGCTTTGGCCTGACGGTGCGCGAGGCCATGGCCCGTAACGTGTGGGTGGTCACCACGGCGTCAGGCGGCGTCAGCGAGGACATCGTGGAGGGCGTCAACGGCAACGTCCTGGACATGGCCGACGCCGACGGCTTCCGCCGCGTGCTGCGCGACCTGGTGGCCCACCCGGAGCGTCTGTCGCGCGCCCCGAACGCCCAGCGCACCACCGTGCGCGACTACGAGACCCAGGCCAAGGAGCTCCACGGGCTCCTGTCCGGCCTGGTGAGTCCGGCGGCCCGAGGCGCGGCCCGCGAAGACGCCAGCGCCACGGCCATTCAGCGCTGAACCGAACGGAGCCACCCTGCCTGGAGGCGGGGTGGCTCCTGGAAGTGCGGAAGCCTTCAGGCCCTACGCCGGGCCGTAGTAGCGCTGGTACACCGTGGTGAGCGTCACCGCCGCGGTGAGCAGGATGAAGCAGGCGATGAGCACCGGCTTGAAGCGCGTCAGCGTGCGCGGTGCCCAGGCGGGCGGGGCCAGCGCCACCACCAGCAGCGGCGTGTAGGGCAGCAGGTAGCGGCCCTGCACTCCGTCCACGTGGTTCGCGCCCGGCGCCGTCCACGCCAGGTACAGCATGGCCTGGATGGCCAGCACGCCCGCCACCGCCACTCCCAGCGCCACCGCGCGCTCGCGCCAGCCCACCTTTGGCGCGGCCCCGTCAGCGTCCAGCACCATCACTCCCAAGAGCAACGCGGCCAGGGCGAAGAGGGCAGGGCGGGGCACTGGCGTGTCCAGCCAGCCCAGCACGCCGCCGCCCTGATGCAGGAAGTCCGGCAGCCGCCTCCAGAAGTCACTCACCAGCACGCCCAGCACCTGGAAGGGGTGCGCGCGGATGTGGGCCACCTGCGCCACCACCTCGCTGGGGCGGAAGATGTCCCGCACGGTGGAGGACCACGCGAACTGGAGCAGCGCGGGCACGGCGACGATGGCGGCCAGGGCCAGGGCGTAGCGGCCGCGCGTCCCCAGGCGGGTGAGCGGCAGCAGCAGGAACACCAGCGACAGCGGCAGGTAGGCCTGCTTGCACAGCGCCACGAACACCGCGCTCGCCAGCAGCAGCCCCAGCTGCTTCGCGCCCAGCGGCCCCGGGTGCGCGAAGGTGTAGTGCAGCGACAGCGCTACCAGCAGCAGGCACGCTGACATCGTGATGGGGTCCGCGGACACCGACGCGCGCTGGAAGAGCACCATGGGCGTGAGCGCCAGCAGCGCGAAGGCCCACCGCTGGAAGGGCATCAGCCGCAGCGCCAGCGCGGTGAGCAACAGCGCCACCAGCACGTTGCCCAGCCGGCCCGCCCACAGCACCGCCACCGGGGACGCCTCCAACAGCCGCGCGGGCACCATGCCCAACGACTGCGGGAAGTAGACCAGCGGGAAGTAGATGGCGGACGCGGCGAAGCGCCACTCCTGGGTGTCCTGGGGCGCCAGCGCCGCGTGCATCGCGTCGCTCAGGCGCTGCCGGTCCTGGCGCACCTCGGGATGGCCGCCCACTCCGTCGGACACTTCCTGCGCCACCCGCACGATGCTGCGCGGAAGCTGCCCGCCCGCGTCCCCCACCGGGATGCGCGTGGCCGTCAGCTGTCCCTCGGAGACCTGGTACGCGCGGTAGAAGTGCGCGGGCTCGTCCGCCACCTGGAACGGCGGGGTGAGGAAGCTCAGCACCGCGCCCAGCACGGCGGCCACGACGAGGAAGGCCACGACGGGCGCGATGAAGAACGGACGCAGCGGAGACGGGGGCGGTGAAGACGGAAGCATGGAGAAGGGATGGGCCCGGTGGGCCCTCAGACGGCGTGCGAGTCGCGATGGGCGGCGACGGCGGGGGAGATGACTTCAGGACGGGGCTGTGTACGCGCGACGCGCTCGGCCTCCGCGGAGGTGAGCAGGGCGACCTCCTGGGCCAGCCGCTTGAGCTGCTGGCGCTGGTCGGCCACCTGGAGGCTCAGCCGGTACACCAGCCACATGAGGCACGTCAGGGCGATGAAGAAGAGGGCGGACGGGGCGTAGTAGATGCCCATGGCCGTCGCCAGCGCGTCGATGCCCTGGCGCCACAGCGACAGGCCCGCGATGGCCACCGCCACCAGCAGCCACGCGAAGGTGTGCCGCTCGCTGGTGCGCCGGCCCCGGGCCGACCACAGGACGCTGAAGGCGAAGGCGGCCGCGAAGGCCACGCCGATGAGGCTGGAGCGAAGCATGGGCATCAGACGGGACGGACCCGCTCCATGAGCAGGGCGAAGGACACCTTCGCCATGTAGAAGGCCGACTTCCACGGCGTCAGCGAGCTGGTGCCGGTGAGGCGCGGGCGCATGCGCACCGGCACCTCCGCGATGGCGAAGCCCTGCCGTGCCGCCATCAGCACGCTCTCCGGCTCCGGGTAGTCGTGCGGGTGGACGCGCGCGAAGAAGCGGATCGCCTGCGGACCGAAGCCCCGGAAGCCGGAGGTGGGGTCGGTGATGCGGTGGTGGCTCAGCGTGGACAGGAGGCTCGCCAGGAACTGGTTGCCGAAGCGGCGCAGCCACGTGGAGCGGAAGCTGGTGACGCCCGCGAAGCGGCTGCCGATGACCAGCTCCACGCCCGACTGGAGCGCCTCGCGCAGCGCGGGCACGGACGCCGGGTCATGCTGCCCGTCGCCGTCCATGCGGATGACGTGCTCGTACCCGTTGCGGGACGCGAACAGCAGGCCGCTGGCCTCGCCCGCGGCGACGCCCAGGTTGAAGGGATGGCTGAGCACCCTCGCTCCGCAGTCCCGCGCGCGCTGCGCCGTGGCGTCGCGTGAGCCGTCGTCCACGACGAGCACGTCGAACTCAGGCAGCGCCTCGCGCAGCTCCGCCACCGTCGAGCCGATGCACTCCTCCTCGTTGAAGGCCAGCAACACGATGAGGCCCTGTCGGGTGTCCATTCAGCCCCCTCCTGCGTCTTCCGGGCTTCTACCGTTACCCGGCACGCCGGAACAACCCGCTACGCCCGGTTCCCGCTCACGCGAGCGATGAAGATACCCGCGTCCTCCAGGCTCAGGCCCCGGGCCACGGCGCCGAGCCCCTGGCCCGCCAGGGAGACGAGCGGCCTTGGGAGCTTCCGCAGGGCATGCGCCCTGTCCGCCAGGCTGTCGGCCTCGAAGTCCAGGTCCCCGAAGGCGTCCACGCGCTCCAGCCCCACGCGCGGGAGCAGGGCCTCCATGGAGTCGTGGGTGAAGTAGCTCTCGTGCGGAGGAAAGGTGCCGGCCTGGTAGAGCTGCTCCAGCAGCCCCGACGAGGCCACGCCGGCCATGGCACGGGAGACGCGGTAGAGCAGGCCGCTGGCCACCGGCACCTTCAGCACCACCCACTCCAGCTCGGGCGCCAGCTGTGTGACGAGGTGGCGCACCATGTCCGTCAGGTGCGCACCCGGGAAGTGCTCCACGACGTCCAGTAGCGTGAGGATGCGTGGACGGAAGGGCAGGTCCTGGAGGGGCAGGTGCCACTGTCCGCCCTCCGGAAGGGGCAGGCGCATGGCGGGGATGCCCGCGTCGCGCATCAGGTTGACGGACAGCTCGGAGATGTCCGCGCCGGCCAGCTCCTGGACGCCCGCCTCGCGGCAGCCCTCCAGGAACCAGCCCCGGCCCGCACCGAAGTCCAGGAGCCGCGAGGGCTGGGGGATGTGGCGGCGCAGGCGCTCGACGATGCTCCGGGCCTGGCGCTGGCGCGTGACGCGCAGCGAGTCCATGAAGCCGCCGCTGTCGTATTGCGCGTGGTAGTCGGCGGTGTTGCGCGGCGCGCGGTGGGTCGCCACGCGGTGGCCACAGCTCGCGCAGGTCTCCACGTCCAGCCGGGGTCCCTGGAAGGACGGTCGGAGCGAGGACGAAGCGCAGGCGGGACAGGAGGGGGCGGACATAGGGGGCGGCACCCTACCGCTTCCGCGCGTCCCCCGTCACGTGTCCGCCAGGCTCCCAGGCCGGCTAGCGGCCCCGTCGCCGCGAGGGCCCACGGCGCGACGGCTCCTGCGTGGGCTCTGGCGACGGCTTCGGCGAAGGCTTCGGCGAAGGCTCCTGCGTCGCGGCAGGCTGGCGCGACGTCAGCTGCTCCAGCTGTCGCTCCACCTCCTGGCGCCACAGGGACTGCGTGCGCGCCTGGACGCGCTGGTGCTCGTGGATGAGCGCGAGCGCGTCCAGGATGGCCTCGTTGAACTCCACCTGCCGCCGGAGCGCCTCGTTGATGAAGGGCTGGAACGCCAGCCGGAAGGCGCGCTTGGCCATCACCAGCGCGGGCCCCACCACGGGCCGGTGGGACGAAGGTGGGTCCGCGTAGCGCGCGTCGCGCTTCAGCCGCGCGCCCTCCAGGAACGGGGGCCACGCGGGGCTGGTGGCCGGGCCCTGGGTGGCGGCGAGGCGTCTGCGCAGCGCCTCCACCTTCTCGGGCTCGGGCGTGGGCAGCCGCTCCAGGGACTCCAGCACCGCCTTCACGGTGGGGTCGCCGGTGATGAGGTCTTCAGCGCGCATGCGGGCGTCCTCCCACGTCCAGCTCCCTTGCCAGCTCCGCCGCCAGCGACGTCAGGTCGCCCCCCGGGGTGAGCTCCCACAGCCTCTTTCCCAGGACCTGTTTGACGCCCGCGTCCGGCGCGCGGCGAGGCTCCCAGATGCCCGCGACGCGCGAGTCCGGCGGCAGCCGCGACACCGTGCGCCGGGCCACCTCCTCACCAGCACCCGCGAACAGCAACGGCCCCGGGGCGCACCGCACGCCCGTCTCCAGCGACGACGACGGCGGGCTGACCCCATCCAACCCGAAGCACGGCTCGTCCGGCGTGAAGCGCCGCACCCGTGTCACGCCGTCGCGCTCATCGCTCGGGGCCAGCTGCAGGGGCAGCACCTGACGGCGCACCGTCCACAGGCTCGCGTCCGGCAGCCGGTCCACCACCGCGCGCGCCAGCTGGGACATGGGCGCATCCGGCGCGGCGTCGAAGCCCGGGCACACCACGGTGACGGCGGGCGCGGCGGGCGGACGGGCCGGGGGCGCATCCCCCTGGAGGAAGGGCATGAGCGCCTCGCGCACGCGCTGGGCCACGGACTGCTGGTCCAGGGACGCCAGTCGCTGGCGTTGCGCCTCCACCACCCGCGAGCGCAGGGCGGGGTCTCGCTCCAGCACCGCCAGCAGCCCCGCCACCTGCGCGGGGTCGTCCGACAGGGTGGTGAGGCCCGCGCCGCCCATGGTCTCCGGCACCGCCGCGGCTCCATAGGCCACCACCGGCACGCCCCGGTACATGGCCTCCAGGAGCGGCACGCCGAAGCCCTCGTGGCGGCTCATGGAGAGGTACGCGGTGGCGGAGGCGAAGCACGCGGACAGCTGCGCGGCGTCCACGCGGCCCAGGAACACCACGCGATCCGGGCCCAGTTGCTCGCGCAGCGCCAGCACGGACGCGTCATAGGGCGCGCTGCTGTAGAGCGTCCCCGCGACCAGCAGCCGGCTCTTGGGCTGGTACAGGCGCTGGTAGGCGGTGAAGACGCGCAGCACGTCCTCCAACCGCTTGCTGGGCACCGTGCGGCCCACGAAGAGCACGTTGGCGCACCCGTCCTCCACCTGCTCGCGCAGGGCCGTGTCTGGCGGCACGTTGAACGCGT
Source organism: Corallococcus sp. AB018 (assembly GCF_003986945.1). Lineage (NCBI taxonomy): Bacteria > Pseudomonadati > Myxococcota > Myxococcia > Myxococcales > Myxococcaceae > Corallococcus > Corallococcus sp. AB018. The sequence goes on from NZ_RAWR01000058.1 coordinate 24,511, forward strand.
TCCAGTCCACCGCGAAGGGCAGGACGCTCGCGTCCGGATAGCCGGCGGCGGACAGCTCCTCCACGCTGAAGTGCGAGTACGCCCAGGCGTGCGTCACGTGCTCGCGCAGCTGGAGCAGCTCCTCGCGCGCCAGCATGCAGCCGCGGGCGACGTGGCGGTCGGTGCCCTCGAAGAACCGCTCGGGCGTGACGTTGTGGTACAGCAGCGCCTTGCGGCCCTTGGCCTTGGCCACCAGCGGCACCAGCCGCGACTCGAAGCTGTGGTGGACGAGCAGCGCCGTGTCCCGGCCCGCGTCGCGCGCGTAGTCGAGGGCGGGGCGCACCTCGTCGCGACACGCCTCGTCCCACTGCTCGGCGTAGATCTCCGACGCGTATCCCCATCCGCGCAGGAGGTTTCGCAGGTAGCGCACCTGGTTGCCCACGGCGTCGCCCCAGGCCAGCCGCGGCACGAGCTGGTGGATTGCTCCGGCGCTCGAGGACGCGGTCCCTCGCTTGCTGTTCCAGAGGCTCACGTTGGGCATGGCATTTACCCCTGGCCCGGACCGGCCACAAGTGGTCGCGCGCTTGCCTTGACGGGGATCCTTCCCTCCGCTACGGAGGGCGCTTTCTCTCGAAGTGCGAGTGGTGGCTTGTCAATGAACGTCCTGGTGACAGGGGGCTGCGGCTTCATCGGCTCCAATCTGGTGAAGTACCTGCGCCGCGAGCGGCCTGACTGGAAGATCATCAACCTCGACAAGCTCACGTACGCGGGCAACCTCGAGACCCTCGCCGACCTGGAAGGTGACCCGAAGCACGTCTTCGTGCGCGGCGACATCGCCAACCGGGAGCTGGTGGAACACCTCATCGTCCAGCACGGCATTGACGCCGTGATGCACCTGGCGGCCGAAAGCCACGTGGACCGCTCCATCCTGGGCCCGGAGGTGTTCATCAACACCAACGTGCTGGGTACCCAGCAGCTGCTGGAAGCCTGCCGCGCCCGGGGCGTGAAGCGCTTCCTGATGGTCTCCACCGACGAGGTCTACGGCTCGCTGGGCCCCACGGGCGCCTTCACGGAGACCTCTCCGCTGCAGCCCTCCAGCCCGTACTCGGCCTCCAAGACGTCCTCGGACCTGATCGCGCTGGCCTACCACCACACGTTCAAGATGGACGTGGTGGTGACGCGCTGCTCGAACAACTACGGCCGCTACCAGTTCCCGGAGAAGCTCATCCCCCTGATGGTGGTGAACGCGCTGCACGACAAGCCGCTGCCCGTCTACGGCGACGGCGCCAACGTGCGCGACTGGCTCCACGTGGAGGACCACTGCCAGGGCCTGCTGGTGGCGCTGGAGAAGGGCCGCGCGGGCGAGGTCTACAACATCGGCGGCGGCTCCGAGCGCCGCAACATCGAGATCGTCAAGGGCATCCTGGGCCTGCTGAAGAAGCCCGAGTCGCTCATCCAGTACGTCGCGGACCGGCCGGGCCATGACCGCCGCTACGCCATCGACCCGACGAAGATCCGCACGGAGCTGGGCTATCAGCCGAAGCACACCTTCGAGCAGGGGCTGGCGGACACGGTGACCTGGTACATGGAGAACCGCGCCTGGTGGGAGCGGGTGACCAGCGGCGCCTATCGCCAGTACTTCGACACCCAGTACAAGGCCCGTCTGCAGGGGCGGGGCTGACGCCATGCGCTTTCTCGTCACGGGAGCCAACGGCCTGGTGGGCAGCCGCGTCTGCGCGCAGCTGACCGAGCGCGGTCACGAAGTGGTGGGCCTGGGGCGCGGTCCCCGGCGCACGGGCGGCACGCACGGCTACGTGGAGGTGGACCTCACGCGCGAGCAGGACGTGGCCGCCGCCATCGCCCAGGCCCGTCCGGAGGCCATCATCCACCCCGCCTCCATGACGGAAGTGGACGCGTGTGAGAAGGACCCGGACGCGGCCTACGCGGCGAACGTCCACGCCACGGCGGCGGTGGCCCGCGCGGCGAAGCTCGCGGGCGCGCACCTGGTGCACGTCTCCACGGACTACGTCTTCGACGGGGACGCGGGGCCGTATTCCGAGGACGCGCTGCCCAACCCTCGTGGCGTGTACGCGCTGACCAAGCACATGGCCGAGCAGGCGGCGCGCGTGTTCGCGCCGGGCTGCGCCATCGCGCGCACGGCGGTGGTGTACGGCTGGCCCGCGGCGGGGCGTCCCAACTTCGGGGCGTGGTTGGTGGGGGCGTTGGAGAAGGGCCAGCCGGTGAAGCTCTTCGAGGACCAGGTGGTGTCCCCCAGCTTCGCGGACAGCGTGGCCGCCATGCTGGTGGAGCTGGGCGAGCGCCGGCTCGGTGGCGTGTGGAACACCTGCGGCGGCACGGTCATCGACCGGGTGGGCTTCGGCCGGGCGCTCTGCGAGGTGTTCGGCTTCGACGCGTCGTTGATCACGCCCACGCGGATGGCGGACCTGAAGCTGGCCAGCCCCCGTCCGCTGCGCAGCGGCCTCAAGACGGACAAGGTGCGTACGGAGCTGAAGGCCCAGCCGCTGGAGCTGGCGGAGTCCCTGGCGCGCTTCCACGCGGCCTGGAAGGCGCACCGCGCCGGTTGAGCATCGCGCGCGTGGCGGCCGGGCCGCGCGCATCCGTTTCGCGGCCGCGCCGTGGAACACAGGGGAGCACGCATGAAGGGAATCATTCTGGCCGGGGGTTCGGGCACGCGCCTGTATCCACTGACGCGCGTGGTGAGCAAGCAGCTGTTGCCCGTCTACGACAAGCCGATGATCTACTACCCGCTGACGACGCTGATGCTGGCGGGCATCCGGGAGATCCTCGTCATCTCCACGCCGCAGGACCTGCCGCGCTTTCGCGAGCTGCTGGGCGACGGAGAGCAGTGGGGCATCCGCCTCCAGTACGCCGAGCAGCCGCGTCCGGAGGGCCTGGCGCAGGCGTTCGTCATCGGCCGCGACTTCGTGGGCAATGACCCCGTGTCGCTCATCCTGGGTGACAACATCTTCTACGGCCACGGCATGGGGGAGCTCACCCAGCGCGCGTCGAAGCGCACGCAGGGCGCCACGGTGTTCGGCTACTACGTGAAGGATCCGGAGCGCTACGGCGTGGTGGAGCTCAACGCCCAGCACAAGGCCGTCAGCATCGAGGAGAAGCCGACGAAGCCCAAGTCGCACTACGCCGTCACCGGCCTGTACTTCTACGACAACCAGGTCATCGACATCGCGGCGAACCTCAAGCCGGGCAAGCGCGGCGAGTATGAAATCACCGACGTCAACGCGGAGTACCTGCGCCGCGGCCAGCTCAACGTGGAGCTGATGGGACGCGGCTACGCGTGGCTGGACACCGGCACGCACGAGTCGCTGATGCAGGCATCCAACTACATCGAGATCATCGAGCGCCGTCAGGGCCTCAAGGTGGCCTGTCCGGAGGAGATCGCCTTCCGCATGGGCTACATCGACGAGCAGCGGCTGACGGCGCTGGCGGAGCCCATGCGCAAGAACGAGTACGGCCAGTACCTGTTGGACCTGGTGGAGAAGCGGGGGGCGGTGTCGTGAAGGTGACCCCGCTGGCGATTCCGGACGTCCTGCTCATCGAGCCGAAGGTGTTCGGCGACGACCGGGGCTTCTTCCTCGAGTCCTTCCACGCGAAGCGCTACGCGGACGTGGGGGTGGTCGGCCCGTTCGTGCAGGACAACCTGTCGCGCTCGGTGAAGGGCACGCTGCGAGGCCTGCACTTCCAGGAGCCGAACGCGCAGGGCAAGCTGGTGCAGTGCCTGGCGGGCGCGGTGTGGGACGTGGCGGTGGACATCCGCAAGGGGTCCCCCACGTTCGGCCGTTGGGTGGCCGCGGAGCTGACGGGCGAGAACAAGCATCAGCTCTGGGTACCGGCGGGCCTGGCGCACGGGTTCTGCGTGGTGAGCGACTCGGCGGACTTCTTCTACAAGTGCACCGCGCTGTACTCCCCGGAGTTCGAGCGGAGCGTGGCCTGGGATGATCCGGACCTGGCCATCCCGTGGCCGGTGAAGCAGCCGCTCTTGTCGGCGAAGGATCAGCGCGCGCCCCGGTTGAAGGACGCGCCCGTGCTGCCCGTTTTCTGACGCGAAGGGCGGCCGGGCAGGCGTGGCGCGGGGGCTTGTCATTCCCCGCCCCCTGCGCGGTGAGCAGGCAGGGGGGCGAGCTGCGTCCCAAGGGAGGAAGCCAGCCGGGGGATGGAATGCCCAATCTCCTCCGAGGAGGAGACGCATGGTCCTGCCCGGCAGGGGAATGAGTTGGAAGGAGTTCTTCAAGTCCCTCAAGGATGAGTGGGGGCGCGACAACGTGGGCAACGTCGCGGGCGCGCTGACGTTCTCCGCCATCATGGCGCTGTTCCCGTTCCTGCTGTTCCTCGTGTCCCTGGCCGGTGTGCTGATTGATCCGCACCAGGCGCAGCAGCTCATCCAGGAGCTGTCGAAGGTGGCGCCCCAGGAGGTGACGAAGATCCTGGGCGAGCGGCTGGAGGCGCTGGCGAGCAGCAATCCGGTGGGGCTCTTGACGATCGGTGGCGTGGGCGCTGTCTGGGCGGCGTCGGGCGGTGTGGTGGCGCTGATGGACGCGCTCAACACGGTCTACGGCGTGACGGAGAAGCGCCCGTTCTGGAAGAAGCGCGGCCTCGCGCTGCTGACGACGCTGGGGACGGCGGTGACGGTGGTGCTGGCGGCCCTCGTCGCCATCGTGACGCCGGCGATCGCGAACCGGCTGGGCGAGCCGTTCACCAGCGTCGTGCTGTGGCTGCGCATGCCGGTGGCGGGCCTGCTGATGATGATGCTGCTGGCGGTGCTGTACTACGTGCTGCCGGACGTGAAGCAGAAGTTCAAGTTCATCACGCCGGGCTCGGTGGTGAGCGTGGTCATCTGGGTGATCGCCTCGTGGGGCTTCTCGAAGTACGTGGCGAACTTCGGCTCGTATGACGTGAACTACGGCGCCATCGGCGGTGTCATCGTGATGCTGCTGTGGATGCAGATCTCCTGCATGGTCGTGCTGCTGGGTGCGGAGATCAACGGCATCCTCGAGCACAAGTCGCCGGACGGGAAGGCTCCGGGTTCGCGTGATCCGGACGCGCCGGGACCGAACGTGACGAAGACGGAGGCGGAGGAGCAGGGCGCGAACCTCCCCGGCGCCACGGACTTCCGTCCCGTTCCGCCCCAGCCGCGGTACGAGAACCGCCCGGTGCCGCTGAGCAAGACGCCGCTGGCCGCCGCGGCGAAGTGGGCCGCGGGCGTGGGCCTGGGCGTGTTCCTGATGCGTCGCAAGTCCACGGCGCGGTAGGCCTGTGGGTCAACGGCGGGCGGTCCTCGAAAGGGGGCCGCCCGTTGTCATTTTCACGGCAGCGGTGACGTGACGTAGTCCGTCCCGTCGGAGTGGCAGCCGTGGCAGGTCGAGTGGGCGCGGCCGTAGTAGTTCCGGGTGTAGTCGGGGCCGAAGCCCTCGTAGAAGATCCAGGTGTCCTTGCCGGGGCCTTCCGAGACCTTCACGTCCAGCGCGTGGCCTCGGAGTGTCTTCCCGTCGTCCTCGAAGAGCTCCTTCACCAGGATGCTGCCCACGGGGTGTGTGGCGTTGCCGTCGCGCAGCGAACGCACGACGACGTCGTTGAAGAACACGCGGACCTTGCTGCCGTGGGGCGCGCGCGTGTCGTGGACCGAGGGCTCCGCGAGCCAGGAGGTGTATTCGCCCGAGCGGACGAAGGCGGTGATGCCGGTCTCGGATGTGTCGATGCCCTGGACGACGCCGAGCCCCTCGTCCACGGAGGAGGAGGGACCACAGGCGGCGGCGAACAGGACCATGAGCGGCAGGAGGTGGGCGCGCATGGTCAGGACTACGTCGGGGGCGGGGGAGCGGTTACAGCCTCATTGCGGCGCGTAGTTGTGGCTCAGGTCGAAGACGAGGGCCTTCACGATGGGCGTGATGGAGATCTCGATGCGGCCCAGGTTCAGGTCCGCGCGGGTGACCTGGTAGGAGAGGCCGCCGAACTCGTCATCGAAGGTGAAGTCGTCGTTGTCGAAGATGGAGATTTCGAGCGGGTAGCGCAGCAGGTTGGACGTGATGACCTGGCAGCCGCCGGAGCGCCATTCGGGGTCCCAGCTCTCGTCCTCCTCGGTGCGGGAGCGCTCGGGAGCGCCGGGACACTTCATCTCCACGACGACGTCCGGAGGAGAGCCGTCGGAGTCCCAGTCCTCGCCCGTATCCGGGTCGACGTCCGCGATGGTGGCGTACCGAGGCTGGATATAGGTGCGCATCACGCCCACGTAGCAGGTGTGCTGGTCGAGCCGGCAGACGCTGCCCTCCGCGCAGGGTTCACAGGCGCTGCCATTGGGGCCGCATTCCGAGTCGCTCCGGAACGAGATGCACTCATTGAACGAGGAGCAGCAGCCGTCCGCGCAGTTCTCCGGGGTGCAGTCGTAGGGACCGCAGGCGGGGAGCCACAGCGCGCACAGCAGGACGAACATCCACCAGCCGATGGCTTTCATGAGCGCGGTGAACGCTACCCGCTTCAGGTCCGTCCGTCCCGAGCGTTGCGAGCGACGGCCTTCTCGTAGGCGGCCTGAAGCTCGCGGAACACCGAGCGGGAAGGGCGCGGCGCGTCCAGGTGCAGATGGCGCAGCTCGTCCATGAACGCGTTCCAGAGGGCCGGGCCGCCCTTCTCCAGCAGCTCCGCGCGCACCGACAGCTCTTCGCTCACCTGCGTGTGCCGGCGGCCCCAGGCCCCCATGTGCGCGAGCAGGGGCACCAGTTGGATGGACGCCTCCGTGAGGCTGTAGATGCCTTTCTGCTGGTGGTTCGGATCCGGGCGTCGCGACAGCAGGCCGGACGCGGTCAGGCGCTTCAGCCGGTCCGCGAGGATGTTGGAGGCGATGCCTTCCTCGCTCTGCGAGAGCAGGTCGCCGTAGCTGCGCCGGTTCCCGAACATGACGTCGCGGATGACGATCAGGCTCCAACGGTCGCCAAGCTGTTCGAGCGTCAGGTTGATGGGACAGCCGGAGCGCCCTGTCTGCGGCATGGCCGTGCTCCTGGGGTTCCTGCTTGCAGTATGCAAGCGGTCCAAATACGGTTCAACCCGTTGTGAAACGCAAGTGGTCGAAAGGAGAGGTCCGACGATGTCGCTCGCGGTCTACGGTCACTATTTCTCTTCGTACACGCAGAAGGTGCTCATCGCGCTGTATGAGAACGGCACGTCCTTCGAGTTTCGAAGTATCAGCCCGGAGACACCGGAGCATTCAGCCGAATGGCTGCGCCGCTGGCCGCTGCGCAAGTTCCCGCTGCTGGTGGACGGTGACCGTCAGGTCGTCGAGACCAGCATCATCATCGAGTATCTCCAGCTGAAGCATCCCGGGTCGGTGCGCCTGCTGCCCGAGGACCCGATGGTCGCGCTGGACGTGCGGTTCCTCGACCGCTTCTTCGACCTGCACGTCATGAACATGGTCCAGCACGCCGTGGACGGGGCGTTGACGGGGGACCCGGTGAAGCGCCAGGACGGGATGAAGCTGGCGGTGGAGAAGCTGGAGCGCGCCTACGGTTGGATTGAAGGGCAGCTGGGTGGCCGGACCTGGGCCGCGGGCAACGACTTCACACTGGCGGACTGTGCGGCCGCGCCGTCCTTGTTCTACGCGGATTGGACGCACCGGATTCCCGAGTCATGTCCCCAACTGCGCGCCTATCGCGCGAGGTTGCTCGCGCGTCCGTCCGTGGCTCGGGCTGTGGATGGCGGGAGGCCGTACCGCCCGATCTTCCCGCTGGGAGCGCCGGACCGGGACTGAGGGACGGTCAAGGCCGCGGGGGCGTAGAGACCGCGGCCATGATGTATCGAGGCAGGAGCTCCTCACGGAACTTCCGCCAGATGGCGACGTGGTTGTAGTTGCCCGCGGTGAACAGCACGACGAGGTCCAGCTCCGGGACGACCATCACCAGCTGGCCGCCGTTGCCGCTGGCTTCATACTGTGAATACACGCGGTCGCCGACGCGAAGCTCATGGCGCCACCACGTGTAGCCATAGGTTCGTCCGTCCGGCATCGTCGCCTGGTTCGCGACGGAGCGTTCCACCCAGCGCTGGCTGACCACGCGCTTCCCGTTCCACGTTCCACCGGAGAGGTAGAGCTGCCCGAGCTTCAGGGCATCGCGCGGGCGCATGTAGATGCCGCCGCCCAGGTACTGCTCGCCGTCGGGCATGAGGTCGACGTGGTAGCCGCGCATCTGGAGGGGCGTGGCGACGTTCTTCGTGAAGAACTCGGGGATCCAGGTGCGGGTGGTGTTGCGGAGGACGCCGCCCAGCAGGTTGATGTTCGCGGAGCAGTACACGGCCTTCCCGTCGCCGGGAGCGCGGACCATGGGGAGGTCCAGCGTGTACTTGTACCAATCCGGCACGGAGTCCTCGAGCCGGTCCTCGTTGCCGGGTGAATCCGGATTGTCGTCGTCACAGGCCAGGCCCGTCGCCATGGTCATCAGGTGCGCGACGGTGAGCTTGCGCTTGCGCGCGTCCAGGTTGGAGAGCTTGCCCTTGTAATCGGGGAACAGTGAGACGACAGGTGTGTCCACGGTGAAGGCCGCACCCTGGTCCATGGCAATGCCAATCAGCAGGGACGCGTAGGACTTGGAGGAGGAGCGCAGGTCGTGGGGCCGCTCCTTGTCGAAGCCCTGGAAGTACTCTTCGACGATGAGCTTCCCGTGGCGCGCGATGAGCAGACCTTGGATGGCGGGCACTGACTCCGGGCTGGGTTCCTGGTCGAGGATGCGCTGCACGAGCTGCTGGAGCGGTTGGACGTCCATGCCGACGTCGGCCGGTGAGGCCGTGGTCCAGCCGTCGTCCTCCGCGAAGGGCTTCTGGTAGGCGTAGGGGCCTGGGGCGGGCGTGCGGGAGTAGAGCCCCACGGCCTGCGACCGGTCCCGGCGGGTGAAGTCGAACGTCGTATCGAAGGGAGGGTAGGGGAGGGACAGCCGACCGGACTGCGCGTCGAACGTGCCTTCGATCTGGGTGGTGCCCGTGGTGGCCGTGAGCCGGACCGTGCGGTCCTGGAGCTCCACGCGGAACAGCATCCGGTTGCCGAAGTTCCGCTCCGGATTGCGGATGAACGCTGTCACGGAGCCATCAGGCTGCTTCTTGACGACGAGGTACAGCGAAAACCGGTCCTCCAGCGGCGTCACGGTGCCGCGCCAGACACCCGGCTGAAGTGTTCGCAGTTCCACCGGACTGGCGAACTTCATTCCGCTCAAGAGCACGCGCGGCTGGATCCAGTGACCGGTGATGCTCTGCCCGTTCTCAGCCAACGTCGCTCGGAGTTCGCCTCCTGGGAAGACGACGGACACCTTCAGACTCTGAACCCGGGCAGGAACATCGAATCCGGCGATGCGCGCGCGCCAGGTGTTCCCTTCCCGAACCAGCGTCAGTTCGCCTCGGACTTGAGGACCCAGGACGCGCTCACTGCCCCAGCTGCCCACCAATTGCTCGGCTGGAATGGAAACAGCGCCGACATGGACAGGGAGCAGCGCCAGCAGAAGCCCAAGGAAGCGGTAGCGGGTCATGGTCTGCTATTCATACGTCTCGTGACATCCCATGTCGGCAAATACCAGCGCATCCGCCTGCTCACCGAAGGCATCATCGAGGATCATCTGGCCAAGACCGCGGGCCCGCAGGGCGTCGATAAGACGCTGGTGCTCCAGTGCCTCCGCTCGGACATGGCCGAGCAGGTGGATTTCCCGGAGATGTTCCTCGACACGGCGAGGGACGCCGCCCAGCTCACGCACCCGCACCTCGCGAAGGTCTTCGACGTCGGTGAGGCGGACGGCACGTACTTCCTCGCCAGGGAGCACATCGATGGGCCTGGTCTGCGCAGGGTGATCAAGCACGTGGCGGCCGAGCGGATGACCCTGCCGGCGACCCTGTGCGCGCGCATCATCTCGCAAGCCTGCGAGGGGCTCGCCTATGCCCACGACCTCACCGACCCTGAGACGAACCAGCCGCTGCGGCTCATCCACCGCTGCGTCCGGCCGTACAACATCCTCCTGTCGCGCCAGGGGATGGCCAAGGTGGTGGACTTCGGCATCGACCACTTCCGGGTCCGGTGGGCCCCCCAGCACCACATCCCCGACATGAGCAAGTACCGGTACATGGCGCCCGAAGAGATCATGGGCGTGTCGGTGGACCGGCGGGTGGACGTCTACGCGCTGGGTCTGGTGCTCTACGAACTGCTCACCACGCGCAGGCCCTTTGAATCCACGTCCGACTGGGACTTGTTTCGGGCCGTCGTATCCGAGCCCATCGTGCCCGCCGAGCAGCACCGGCCGGACCTGCCCGATGCCCTTCGAGCCATCCTCGCTCGGGCGCTCGCGAAGGATCTCGATGAGCGCTATCCGGACTGCCACGCGTTCCGGAAGGACCTGGAGGATTTCATCCGCTCGGTGGGTGAGCCCGTGACCCCGCGGCAGTTGGCCCAGCTCGTCCAGCAGGTCTCTCCGAGCGACGACCCGACCGTCATCGCCCCGGCTCCGGACGGTCCGGAGAGCCAGGCCCGGCCCCGCGTGGGACGAGGCTGGATCCTCTTGGCGGCAGTCGGCCTGGCGGTCCTGCTCGGAGGCGGCGCCCTGCTCTGGAAGATGGGCGCCGCGCCAGAACCCGGGAAGGTTCGCGCTACTCCACCGTGAGCAGGAGCTGGGCAGATGCTGGATGGCCCGTCACCGCGAGGACGCGAGACTCCTCTTGGGTCTGCCACTGCCACTCTTTGCCCTGCGACTGCCAGGAGCATGGCTCGACGGTGATGGTCAGCGGTCCTGAGCCCTCGCCCCGGGGCTTGAAGCTCACCTCCAGCTCCGCGGTGGCCCCTCCCTCCAGACCGGCGGTAACGCCCACAACGTTCACGCGGTGCTCCTCCACCATCGGGAGCGGCTGGCCGCGATACCGCACGCTCACGTCCACCACGCGAGCGCCGACGAGCACCCCGGACACCCGGACCCGCACCGCCTCGCACGCGGTCCCGTCATTGCGAACCACCGCCCGCCATGTCTCGGTCACGGGCGCGGACACGGTCAGCGGCGCAGAGGTGTGCTCGGTCCAGTGGATCGCGGGCGTTTTGTAGCCCACGTGCATGAGCGGCGAGCCCGGGCTCACCGGACGGTTCGAGGCGTTGAGGCGCAAGGGGTGTCCGGGCTCGGCGGTGAGCAGGAAGAGCGCGTCACTGTCCTCGGGGCCCACCCACCACCGGTCAGGCCCCGCGGGTGTCACGGACACGAAGTGGGGCCACTCCCCCACGAGCGTCTCGAGCACCTGGAGCCCGGGCAGGGACACCAGGAGGATCTTGTCCTGGACGAAGAGGAGCGCCCGGTCCGCGTCGAGGACGCACACCCCGGCACCGCCCCAGGTCAGTTCATCATCCTCATCGTCCTCATCATCCTGAGCCGGGATGGAGCCGAGCAGGGTGCCGTCGAGCGCGAAGTGAAGGAGCACCGTCTGCCGGTAGTTGATGACGAGCAGGAGAAGCACGCCGTGGGGAGTGGCCAGGACACGCCAGATGTCCTGCTCATGGCCCGGCTCCAACTGGAGCGCACCCTCTGGCTGAGCCGCCCCCGGGCGGAGTACGCAGACGCGGCCCCGGCCCTTCTCCACGACGGTGATGCCAAAGGGGCTCGTGTCGAGGAACGCTCCATCGGGGGACTGACGGTGGGGGCGCCCCTCGCTATATCCGTACCCGTGGCGGGCGGGCACGGGCTTGGGCAAGGTCATGGGCTCCCATCGCTGCCCGGACCCATCGGTCGTGAAGAGGGTGGTCAGCTTGAGGGAGCCGTCCACCACCGTTCCGATGAGCCGGTCCCTATCGGTGGTGAGATCGAAGCACTCCCGCGGAAAGGCCTGGACGGGAGCGCTCGCGCCGTCCCCCACGGAGAAGACACGCCGATCCCCGCACCCCACCCAGACGCCCGTCGCCTCGTCGAGCGCGGCGAGCACCACGGGCGCGGACGGAGGATTCGGCACGTCTCCACTGGCCTCCCGGCGCACGCCTTCGGCTCCGTGGAAGACGATGAGCCGATGCGGCCTGAGATCGAACAGCCACTGTCCACGGGCCAGAAGACGACGTCTCGGGTACATGGCCCTGCATCATACCCACTGACGCCCACCACAGTTCGATGGGATTGAGGTCGGGACTGTGGATGGCCCCGCGGTGCGTCTTGCCCTGGGTGCCATCCAACGCCAAGCAATCTTCGCCAGGCTGTCGTAGGCCAGTAGCCCCTGGTGTCAGAACCCGTGGAAGCGGATGGCAAATGGCGGTCGCTTTCAACGCGCTCCATTGGACGGGTATAGTGGTCGCGCTTTTGCGAGCCAGGAGGACTGATGCTGATCACGGAAGTGAAACTTCCTGAGGACTACGAAGGGAAAGGCATGGGCCGGACGAATATGAACCGGCTGGGATCCGTAGTTGTGCTTGCAGGACCCAATGGGGGTGGAAAGTCACGGCTGCTGCAGTCTATTTTCAGGGCAGTTGTGAACCAGCCTACGCCGATGCAGTTAAGTGATCTTCAGGATCAGGTGCGGGGACAGCGGAAACAACTGGAGCAATTGCGCAGCGCCCGCATGGCCATGAGTAGAGAAGACAATTTCGTGCAGATACAGCATCAAATTCAGGGCGTTGAACAATGGCTTCAGGTGTACGAAGACACCATGGCGCTCGCGGGCATGATCGCGCTCAAGCACTCAAGGGATGACAGGCCTGTATATTATTATGTGCCTCGGCCAGTTGAACTTGTGGATCCATCCACCAAGATTCGAAGGGACGCGCTCGCAGCGGCAGAGGAGGTGAGAAATGGTGTTGGCTTTGAATCCCTGAAAGACGGCTGCCTTGCGTACATTGGCAACGTGCAGGATCGCTGGTTCCAAGCCACCCACCCACAGGTAACGATAAAAGAATCCGAAAAGGCAAAGGCCGTTGAGGATTATCAGCGCCTGTGTGATGACATCAAGAATCTTCTGGGAGCACAGCTCGACCGGAGCCTTGATGGTGCCCCTACGCTCTGGGGCCGCGCTATCCCAACAGCTGGTTTGTCTGAGGGTCAGCGGCTTTTACTGCAGCTGTCTGTTGCATTGCATGCGCAGGGCATGCGATTGAGCGAAGCTGTCCTTCTGTTGGATGAGCCTGAGACTCACCTGCATCCTGCGGCAGTGGTTGACGTACTCGAAACGCTCCGCAAGGCGACACCTGACGGACAGCTTTGGATTGCGACTCACTCATTGTCCATACTTGCTTGGGCGCCAACCGATTCCCTATGGTTCGTCCGCGGAGGCCATGCGAAGTGGGTTGGCCGAGAACCAGAACTTGTGCTCACCGGCTTGCTTGGAGATGAGCAAGGTCGCGAGCGCCTGGAGGCATTTCTCCAGCTGCCTGCGCAGCTCGCAAGCAACCGTTTTGCAGCAGACTGCCTGCTCCCTCCAACCGTTGTCATGACTGATGGCGACGACCCCCAGCTTCAGCAGATCCGCAACGCAATCCATGCATTCCGTCGTCCCTCCCAGCCGCTCCGGCTACTTGATTTCGGCGCAGGGAAGGGACGGTTGCTGGCGGCACTGCGCGAAGCTCACGATGATGGCCGGCCGTTCACCGAGGTTGTTGATTATCGTGCTCTTGATGCATCTGTGAATGACCGCGATCACTGCATTGCGTTGATCAATGCAACATACGGCATGGGGGCGTCGGCCGTGCGGCACTTCAGGGGAGATGCTGACTTGGAGTCCCAGCTCGATGTCGAGAGTATCGATGTGGCGATCATGTGCAATGTCCTGCACGAAGTTCCGCCAAGTCAGTGGCTTTCAGTGCTCGGTCCCAAATCGGCGCTTGCTCGACGCATGCGCCCCAGCGGATTTCTGCTCATCGTCGAGGACATGCACATTCCTGTCGGGGAAAAGGCCCATAGTCATGGTTTCCTCCTGCTGGATACGTATCCCCTGAAGGGCTTATTCGGTTGGCGCGAAGCCGATCCCGCCATTCAGTTGGTTGCTGAGCGAGATGGACGCTTGAAGGCATGGCTGGTGCCGGCATCGCTGCTAAAGCGAGTCAGCCCTGAAACCCGCAGCGACGCGTTGCTGCGCCTGCAAACGTATGCGCGTAAGGAGCTGCAGGCTTTGCGACAGCAGCCTCCGAGTTTCCGCAATGGTCAGCTCCATGGTCTGTGGACCCAACTTTTCGCCAATGCGAGTCTCGCTATCGACGATTTCGGGGGACGGATCGAACACGGCTAATTCGGCCAGCGCCGCGATGGACTCCAGGTCCAGGTGGTTCGTCGGCTCGTCGAGGATCATCGACAGCCGGTCGGTGATGGACGCTGAGTTTATCCATCACAATCACGTCGTGAGGCTTGAGGATGGGTGGCAGTCCATCCATCGCAGTGAGGGTTTAGAAGAAGTGACCTGCCGACCGTGGGCGACGCGCCTGGATCCCCAAGAATGAGGGAAAAGCTCGTGCGTATCGCACGCGTCGGCCGCCATCACGGGCTCTGTGAGCGGGTGTATCCGTCCGGCGAGCGACGTGACCGAGCCTATTGCAGAGGGACGGGGACCGTGCTCGGCGATGGTCGCGAGCCTGTGCGAGAGCGGGCTGACGGGGCGGACCTGAGCAGGGGGCTCAGGACGAATCGGCGGCGCGAAGGCGCTTCCACTCGTGCGGCAGCAGCTCTCCGATGCGGGCGTTCGGGTGCGTCTGGACGCGCAGCAGCACGTCGGCCAGGTACTCCTCGGGATTGACGCCGTTGGCCTCGCAGGTGGCCACCAGGGCGTAGAGGCCCGCGAGGTTTTCACCCGCGGCCTCGTGGCCGACGAAGAGAAAGTTTTTACGCCCCAGGGCTGCCTTGCGCAGCGCCGATTCCGAGCGGTTGTTGTCCAAGGGCAGACGCTCATCCGAGACGAAGCGGCTCAGCGCATCCCACTGCTTGAGCGTGTAGGAAATGGCCTGGCCCAGCGGACTCTTGGGCGGGTGGCGCGGCGCCTGCGCATCGAGCCAGGCACGAAGTCGCTTGAGGACGGGGGTGCTGCTGAGTTGGCGCAGTTCGCGGTGCGCGGCGGTGCGCACCACGTCCGCGCCTCTCGCCTGGGCCTCCACGCGGTAGAGTTCGAGGATGAGGTCCATCGCCTCGCGGGATTCGGGCGCGGTGGAAAGCGCGTCGAAGAAGCGGCGGCGCACGTGTGCCCAACACCCGACGCGGATTCTCCCCTCCGGCAGCGTCACCGCGTTGTAGCCCGTGTACGCATCCACCACGAGGGCGCCCCGGGTGCCGCCCAGGACTTCCTTCGGCGTCTTGCTGGCCCGCCCCATGCTGAAGCGGTAGCCGATGAGCCACTGGCCCGCCTCATTCTGGGTGAGGAAGGTCCAGAGGTAACCCAGCCTTGTCTTCTTCACGTCCAGCACGCGCAGCGGGGTCTCGTCGGCCCACACCACCTCTGCGGCGGCAATGACTTGAAGCAGGTGGGAGGACAGAGGCAGTAGGACGGAGGCGGACTTGTGGAAGAGGTCCGTCAGGGTGCTGCGACTCATGGGCACGCCGCTTCTCTCCACCCGCTGGGCGAGTCGGTGCAGCGGCATGGCATCCGCGCACTTCGACGTCACCACGTGGGCCAGGAAGCCGGGGCCGTACTCGCCCCTGTCCACCACCCGGGCTGGAGGCGGGGCGGTGACGATGCCCCGGCCGCACACGCACGCCAGCACCTCCTGCACGTGCACCTGCTTCTCGAAGCGGGCGGGCACGTACTCGTACACCACCGAGGTGCGGCCCTGGCCCAGGGGCTTCAAGTCCTCGCTGCCGCACGCCGGGCAGTGGCGCTCGTCGGGGGGCACCGCGTGGCGAATCTCTCGCGCCGGAGCCTCCTCGGCTTTCCGGGTGGCTCTCTCCTGGCGCTTCTTCTTCGCCGCCTCGGCCCGGGCCGCCGTCGAATCCGCGTCCTTGCGCAGCTGCGTCGCCACCGGGGGCAGCTTCTCCGCCCTGCGGCCGAAGACGTGGCGCTCCAGCGTCGCCATCTTCGCCTCCAGCGACGTCAGGCGCTCCTTGAGTTCCTCCGCCTCCTCGCGCCAGGGGCAGAAGTGGTCCTGAGGCAGCTCTCGGGGCACCAGGCCTCAACACGCCACCGCCGCGCGGCGTCCCGGGCCGGGCGCGTCAGGTGCCAGTGCGCCCGGGAGGCGTCCAGGCGGGCTGGCGCCTCACCTGGGCCACGTCGATGCCATCCAGCAGCATCGCCAACTGCGTGGCGTCCAGCGTCACCGCCTGCGCGCCCGCGTCCACCGGTGGCAGCCGGAAGCGGCCCGCCTCCAGCCGCTTGTACAGCAGCACGAAGCCGCCCCGACTCCACGTCAGCACCTTGATGCGGTCGCCCCGCCTGGAGACGAAGGCGAAGAGGTGCCCCGAGTAGACGTCCTCGCCCCACGCGCCGCGCACCAAGGCCATGAGGCCGTCTATCGACTTGCGCATGTCCACCGGCTCCACCGCCAGCACCACGCGCACCGACGCCGGAAGCGCGAACACCCGCTCACCGTCCCAGCGCGGCGACGAGCCGGGCCACGTACGCCACGTCGGTCCCCACGGCGAACCGCACCCGCGCTCCGCTCGCCGCCACCACCTCCAGCAGGCACTCCGTCGCCACCGGCGGCGGCGCCACCTGCACCGGCAACAGCCGCACGGCTTCCGCTCGCGACGGCGCGGCTCGTCGTGCCCGGTACACCCACGACTGCAACGTGCTCAGCCGCACGCCCCGCGCCAACGCGAACTCCCGCTGCGTCTGCCCGCTGGCCTCGAACGCTTCCGCAATCCGCGCCCACTCCGGCTTCTCCACCTGCTTCGACATGCCCGGAAGCGTCCGCCGCGAACCGCGCCCCCGGCAATCCCTCACGGCACGTCATTGGCCGGACGGTTACGTGAGCGGGTGGCCATGGGCCTCTACGCTGCGGGTGACCACCAGTCGGAAGTGTCCGGTGCAGACGCCACTTGAGCCTCCAGCGCTTCGACGGAGGCCGGATGTCTTCCTTCTGTCTTACGAAGGACTTCAGCGAGTGCTACCATCCGATTCCACTCCCGCTCGTCAAACGTATGGCTGCGGATGACGCTTGGGATGGGTGCGTCGTTCTCCTCAAGCCCCCAGCGCGCTCGCTCTCGCTCCAGTTGGGTCCCCCTCAGCAGCATGAGTGGAAACGCCTTGAGCACGGGCACTTGCCGCCGGAGACAGAAATCAATCGTCTGCCGGAATGAAGCCAACGTCTGCTCGGGCAGTCCGAAAATGATGGAGACCTCGAATGGAGTGCTGCGCGCATGGAGCTTGCGGATTCCTTCCACCACCTTCTCAAGATGATTCACTCGCTCTACAGCTCGTGCTTCCTTCTCATGGATGGTCTGGAGTCCAAACTCAAGCCGAACATCGAGCCCTTCGCAAGCGTGGAGGAACTCGTCATCCAGCGTCGAGAAGTGGCACTGCAAAGACAGTCGCCCGCGATAGCCAAGCCTTCGAAACGTTCGTAGCACCGTCAGTGCGTGGTCGCCGAGGTTGAAGAGCGGGTCCAATACGGCGATGTCATCCACTCCTGAGCGCACGAACAGTTCAATTTCTTTCTCAAGGCGTGCCATGGGGAGGTCACGCCGCCGCAACCGGCTGCCAGCCTCTCGGTGCTGGCAGAACGAGCAGCGGAAAGGACATCCACGCTGCGTTTCCCATCGGATGAACCGTTGCTCCACTGAAAGTTCGATCACGTTGCAGAGGAAGGGGGATGCGAGGGACTCCAGTTTTGCCTGTGCCTGGAGACCGACGTCCACCTCTCCAGCCCAGTGGATGCCTGGAAACCGGATGCGCTCGGGCGTGGCAACAAGTGCCACCATGGCCTCTTCGCCATACCCCCGAACGAATCCATCTGCTTCGGGGTAGAGTTGTTCAAGGCCGGTCCCCGCGTAGGAGATCTGTGGCCCTCCGAGGATGATGCGGCCCTCGAATCCGCTCCGTCGAAGTGTCCCCAGTAGCCTCTTCACCACCCGGTCATTCCAAACGTAGACACCAAGGCCCAGGTCCACGTCCCGGGATTCAATCCCCTGGATGCATTCGAGAATGCTCCACAGGATGCGCTCCTCATTGAAGTCGGAGCGATTGATGGCAAAGGAGAAGGCCCGCACGTCGACGTTCGCGTTTCGCAGTGCCGCGACGATGGAGGCGTGCCCTAGCGGAAGGCGGGGATCCTTGTCTCGAGTCCAGTCGATCGAGACCAGGATGACCCGCCTCGCCTGGGGTGGGGCAGGAATGATCTTGGAAATCAGCGTGGACATGCGCCCCCCGGATGCGGTCCGCGTGGAATGGTCCGCGGTGCCGACGACTCCCATTGTCTCCCAGACGGCCGGGGCCCCGGGAGATTCAATTCCGGAGGAGGACTATGGGTTGACGGTCGCCTTGATGTGTACGACCATTCCTTTCATTAAGTTGTATTTGTTGAGGACGACAAACATATACTTCCCTGCAGGGACATCGTGAGTGTTCGTCGCGCTGGAGACTTGCAGTCCTTGGAACGCAGGGAAGTGGCGGAACTCCTTGGCGGCTTGCATCTTCTCCAGGTTGTCCTCGGTCATGAGGTAGACATCGAAGCCCTTGTCGGTGTTCTTGACGCCCTTGACCTCGAGCTTGAGCGTGGCGCTTCGATTCAGTGTGAAGCCCCGGGTTTGCATGCTGCGTGAGGGGATCGCGACTTCCTCATCGAAGATGACCTCGGTCTTCGAGAATAGACCACTGGCATGTGCCTTGGGCGCCAGCGTCACGCTGGTGAAGGCGACAGCGACGGAAAGGCAGAGCACGGCGGACGCTGACTTCAGCATTCGGTGAATCCTCTTCTCCAGGGTGGAGGAGGAGCGTTCTTACTGATCTTGCTCCGCCTGGGCATCCCCCGGAAGAGGGATGGACACGCGCACGAAAACGCCGCCTCGCTTCCGGAGGACCGGAAACGGGCGGCGTTCGCACTGCCTCGGACTTCTGTGCTGACTACCGGCGCTTCAACGCCGCGTCCGCGTGCTTCTCCCTGAACTCCGAATACGGGCCGTTGAAGTCGAGCACTTCCTTGCCCGCCTCCAGGCTCCAGATGCGGGTCGCGACCTCGGAGATGAGCTCCTGGTCGTGCGTCACGCAGATGACCGTGCCGTCGAACTTCGACAGGCCTTCCGCCAGCGCCGCGATGGACTCCAGGTCCAGGTGGTTCGTCGGCTCGTCGAGGATCAGCACGTTGTCCTGCGTGATCATCAGCTTGGACAACAGCACTCGCACCGTCTCACCACCGGAGAGCGTGTCCGTCGCCTTCATCCGCTCCTCACCCGAGAAGAGCATCCGGCCCAACACGCCCGAAATCTCCTCGTTCGTCAGCTTCTCGCTGATCTCCCGCAGGTAGCCGAAGCACGTCGTCCCCTTGTGGATGACGCCGTGGTGGTCCTGCGGCAGGTAGCCCACCGTCGCCTGGTGGCCCCAGGTGATGGTCCCCGCGTCCGGCTCCAGCTGGTTGGCCAGCATCTTCACCAGCGTGGACTTACCCACGGCGTTGCGGCCAATCACGCAGATGCGCTCGCCCTTGCAGACCAGGCCCGTGAACGGCTTGATGACCGGCACCCCGTCGAAGGACTTCTTCAGGCCCTCGAACATCAGCGTCTGACGACCGCTGATCACCTTCTGGTCGAACCGGATGAACGGCCGCGCGATGTTCGAGCGCTTCAGGTCCTCCGTCTTCAGCTTGTCGATCTGCTTGATGCGGCTCTGCACCTGCGACGCTCGCGTACCGGCGTGGAAGCGCGCCACGAAGTCCTGCAGCTGCGCGATCTTCTTCTTCTTCTCTTCCGTCTCGGACTCGACCCGGGTGCGCAGCTGCGACTTCTGCCGGACCATGTCGTCGTAACCACCCGTGTACTGGATGATGGTCTCGTAATCGATGTCCGCGATGTGCGTGCAGATGGAGTTCAGGAAGTGCCGGTCGTGGCTGATGGTGATCAGCACGCCCTCGTACACATGGAGGAAGTTCTCCAACCAGCGGATGGAGTCGATATCCAGGTTGTTCGTGGGCTCGTCGAGCAGCAGCCCTTCCGGCTTGCCGAACAGCGCCTGCGCGAGCAGCACTCGCAGCTTCAGGCCGCCCGTCAGCTGGCGCATGGGCTCTTCGTGGAAGGACTCCTCGATGCCCAGACCGGCCAGCAGCGTGGCCGCGTCGCTCTCCGCGGAGTAGCCGTCCTCTTCCGCGATGACGCCTTCCAGCTCACCCAGCCGGTTGCCGTCCTCCTCGGTGATGTCGGCCTTGGCCAGGAGCTTGTTCTTCTCGTCCATCGCCGCCCACAGGTGGCGGTTGCCCATCAGCACCACGTCGATGACGCGGTCGCTCTCGTAGCGGAAGTGGTCCTGGCGCAGGATGCCCAGCTTCCGCGGGCGGATGATGTCGCCCATGTCCTGCTCCTCGTCTCCCGCGAGGATCTTCATGAACGTGGACTTGCCGGCCCCGTTCGGACCGGTCAGGCCGTAGCGGCGGCCCGGCGAGAAGGCGACGTTGACCTCCTCGAACAGCTTCTTGGGCCCATAGGCCTTGGAGACGTTGATGACGTTGAACATGGCGGCGGCTTGTAACGGAAATGGCGCGGCGACCCAAGACGCGCGGTAAATCGAAGCCCGGCGGCGTACCGGAGGACCCAATGTAACCGCCGGACCGCCCCGGAAATGCCGCCTTCCCACCGGGTTTCCATCCCCC
>NZ_RAWR01000581.1:0-417 GCF_003986945.1 Corallococcus sp. AB018
CCATAATATTGTATGATGATAGTGAGTTATATTTGTAATTAAAGGAGTGTCGCAAATGGAAAACTTTGATAAAACAATGAAATTCGACTATGAAGAACTTCCAACACAAGATGTAAGAGATGTTTTAAATAATGTTTATCGAACATTAGATGAACGAGGATATAATGCCGTAAACCAAATTGTAGGTTATTTATTATCAGGTGACCCTGCGTATATTCCACGCCAAAATGAAGCAAGAAATCAAATTCGTCATATTGATAGAGATGTTATTATGGAAGAGCTTGTTTCTTACTATTTAAAAGAGCAAAATAAATAATTTATGTTACAACATAAAATTTTAGGACTCGATGTCGGTAGTAGAACGGTAGGAATTGCAATTAGTGATATAATGGGTTGGACGGCACAAGGATTAGACAC
>NZ_RAWR01000582.1:0-416 GCF_003986945.1 Corallococcus sp. AB018
GCCCGGTCGTTGGGGATGGGCCTGCTCATTGGCGCGCTGCTGGCCGTCACCAACCTCTACATGGGATTGAAGACGGGCCTGTGGGACTCGGGCTCCATCGCGGCGGCGGTGCTGGGGTTCAGTGCCCTGGCGCCTTATGGGCGCAAGCGGGGCGTGCCCTACACGCCGCTGGAGAACAACCTCACGCAGACGGCCGCGGCGGCGGTGGGCGCGATGCCCGCGTCGGCGGGGCTGCTGGCCGCGATTCCGGCGCTGGCCCTGCTGGGCACGGGTGTGCCGGGCTGGGGCATCACGGTCTGGGGTCTGGTCCTGGGCGTGGTGGGCGTGCTGGTGGCGGGCTTGTTGCGGCGGCGCCTGCTGGAGCAGGAGGCCCTGCCGTTCCCCACGGGCATCGCCACCGCGGAGCTCATCTCCAC
>NZ_RAWR01000583.1:0-415 GCF_003986945.1 Corallococcus sp. AB018
GTGGAGTTGCTAGATCGACCTTTCCGGTGCCGAGTGCTGGCTCGGGGAGTGGTAATCAGGGAGGTTTGACTTGCTACACTTGTGGCCAGCTGGGTCACAAGTCTTCAGTTTGCCCACTGAAGGGCGGAGGTCAGAGAGCTGCTTCTTCTTCAGCTAGACCACAGAGTCAGAGTTTGGGCAGGGGGCAGCCCTTATCTTGCTATCAGTGTGGATAGCCTGGGCACCTGAAGAGGTTCTGCCCACAGTTGAGTGCCACCTCAGGAGCGTTTGGTTCTAGACAGACGCAGGGATTTCAGCCAGCTCAATCTGTGCAGGCCTCGAGGGCCAACCCGAGAGCTTCGTCATCCCAGTCAGTGCAGTAGTCTTTTGCTCCTAGAGGTGAGCAGGTGGATCAGGGGCCTACTGGGCGCGTGTA
>NZ_RAWR01000584.1:0-415 GCF_003986945.1 Corallococcus sp. AB018
AGACTATCCTCCACCGGTAGCCCAAAGCAATTACTTCTAAACAAAAAATAATTACATCAATAGATAATTTATCAACAATTTTCAAAGGTGAGTGATTAATAAATCCAACTCCACTATTCCATCTCATATTATGCCAATTTCATTATTCCCAACTCAATTTCATATTTCTATAACATTTCCAAATTAATTATATAAATTAATTCATAACAAAAATTAGGGTTTTCTCCCCTTTTTCTCAACTTTGACCCAAAGCCTCAATTATCAACAACAACACCAATAATCTCATTTCTAGACCCCAAATACACATATATAGGCTCAAAATACAAAACCCCTCTTTATACATTTTGAAACCCTAACAGCCAAAATCACCCAACTCAACATTACATCAAAATGACCAATAGTTTATGTCAAAGAC
>NZ_RAWR01000585.1:0-415 GCF_003986945.1 Corallococcus sp. AB018
TGCCAAATCCCAGAAGGGAAGAAAGAAGAAAGTATTGCTGAAAGACAATTGAGTTCCTATCCACAACACTGGGGGCAATTTAGACCCGGCTGGATGGACTCCTGCATCATTAGCAAACAACAGCCATTCTCCTAGATTCAGATGGCTTTGAGATCCTGTGACCAGTCAACATGGACAAAGCTACACTTTTACCATTGAGAGGCTCGTTGGGCCAAAAACCCGGAAGGGCAACCCAGGCAAAAGTTAGAGCAAGAGAAAAATACAAGAAAAAGAAAAAAAAAGCAAGCAAAAATACAAAAAAAGAAGAAAAGAAAAGAAATGAAAAGAAAAAGACAAAAAATACAAAAAAAGAAAAGAAAAAGAAATGAAAAAGAAATAGAAAATGAAAGAAGCTCGTAAGGTCGAAAACCCGAAT
>NZ_RAWR01000586.1:0-413 GCF_003986945.1 Corallococcus sp. AB018
GCATAACAGTGAAAACAATTGCATAACATGATTTAAATAAAACATTTATTGCACAAAAATATATGAAAGTTATACAATTTATCCAAATCAAATCAAAACGAGATGATTCTATAGGGTCCCTCCCAATTTGGGCCAAGCTTTCCCTCTCTGGGATCCTTCTTGTTGCCAACGACCTTTCTCAGGACGAGGTCCCCAACTTGGAACTCTCGTGAGTTGACCTTCTTATTGTAAGCCCTTGCAAGCTGTTGGTGGTATGCCCCCAGTCGAATTGCTGCTCTCTCTCTTCTTTCTTCCAACAGGTCCAGTACTCGGGCCAAAAATGCTTCATTAGTCCCATTCTCTACTCCCTAGGTTCTGATCCCTAGGATACCGACTTCTAATGGGATTACTGCCTCTGTGCCATAAGCCATGGC
>NZ_RAWR01000587.1:0-413 GCF_003986945.1 Corallococcus sp. AB018
CACTCCCCCTCCTCGTCCCAGCATCGCCATCCAACCACAGGGGTCTGACATGGACGTGCGAGCCCACCCTTCTCATTGCCAGCCAGGGGGCAACCTCCGGGCCCGGTCGGAGAAAAACCTGTCCGACAGTCGGACAGGTTTTGAGGCAACCGGTCCCGGGCGGGGCATCTGTCCGTGCCCTCATTCTGGCGTCTGCGCACGCACGACGTCCTGGCTGCTGCTGTGCTCCGCGAGGCAGGCGTGCGGTTCCGGTTTCATGCAGTGCGGACCTGTCCGACAGGAGGTCTGCGCGGAATAAGCAATCCGCTGGGTCCCGTAGAAGAGAGATGACTTCAGAAGAAGGAGCCTCCTGCGCCTCTGCCGAGCAGGGGGGCAGGCGCCGCGTCGCAAAGGACCCGACTCCGCGCTTCAAG
>NZ_RAWR01000588.1:0-411 GCF_003986945.1 Corallococcus sp. AB018
GTCCGTACACGCACGTGTGTTACATGCCAATGGATTTTTTTATTTACGTAAGTGGAATGGCTTGCACACTTGTGGTGTTGCCGTTTGGACACCCAAAACCCTGAGGGTTGGTTCTAACTTAGTGTCTGATATCATTTCTGAATGGGTACGTGACAAACCCCTCACACGCCCCACTGATGATGTGTATGACTTGAAAAAAGATTACGGTTTGGAGGTTAGCTACCGGTTTGCATGGTTAGGTGTCAAAAAAGCCTGCGGTGAAATGTTCGGTGCACACTCAATCTCGTTTGACCAATTACATTGGTACAGCAATGCAGTTATAACTAACAACCTAGGTAGTTATATCAACATTGAATACGACGAACAGCACAACCGTTTCTTAAGGTATTTTATATCATTCAAAGCATGTAT
>NZ_RAWR01000589.1:0-411 GCF_003986945.1 Corallococcus sp. AB018
AGCTTCCTGTGGCAAGCGCCTTGGCGCCGGCATCGGCGACCGCCTTCGCCGTGCCGGCATCCCAGATATTGTAGAGAACAACCGGGTCGCCCTTGCTGTGCAATGCTCCGAATGCCTTGGCCTTTTCAGTCTGGCTCATGCCGTCTCCTCCATGTTAGGTGCTTGTGCTCTGAACTTCTCTTCATGCCGCAGCAGCCATTGCTTGCGCCAGAGCCCGCCGCCGTAGCCGGTCATCGAACCATCCGCGCCGAGGATGCGATGGCAGGGCACGATGATGGCAAGCTGGTTGGCGCCGTTGGCGCGGCCGACGGCACGCACGACTTCCGGCCTTTCCATCTCCCTTGCAAGATCGCCATAGGCGCGCGTCTGGCCGGCGGGAATCTCCATGAGCTTTGCCCAGACATGTTTTTC
>NZ_RAWR01000590.1:0-411 GCF_003986945.1 Corallococcus sp. AB018
GAATCAAATCAAGAGCTTTCCTCCAAAGAATGGGGTGTCTTAGTAATGAGGCTCGATCGAACTGTGTTTTTTGCAGCTGTGAGGTGGAATCAGGGTGTCATGTTCTGGTGCAATGCCCTTTTGTTTGGAGGATATGGACAAATTTGCTGAATTGGTGGGGTTTGATTGGGTGATACCTGAAAAGCCGAAAGGGGTATTGGATTGGTAGAGTGGGTACAAATGGAGAAAGATTGAACAGAAAATCTGGGAGGCAATTCCTTTGGCAGTCCTGTGGTTTGTGTGGAAGCTACGTAATGTGTATTTTTAATGAAAAACAACCTATATTGGACACGGTTTGTGAGCTGATTAAAACTAGAGTTGCATTATGGGTTATAACATCCTCTAGTGAGTTCCAATACTCAGTGCATGATG
>NZ_RAWR01000059.1:0-45101 GCF_003986945.1 Corallococcus sp. AB018
CACCGGAAGGAAGCCCGCCCATGCCGCCCAGGCCCACCGCCCCGCCCCAGCTCCAGTCAGCGCCCGAAGCGCTGCGCAAGTTCGTCGAGGGCCTGTTCACCCTGGACGTCGAGGAGCCCTGGGCCCAGCCCGCGGAGGTGAAGGAGACGGGCGCCGCTCCCTGGCGGCCGCCCAACGCCTACACGCTGGTGATGGGGAACCTGGACGTCGAAGGCAACGTGCTGGTGGAAGCCGCCAGGCGGGACGAGGGGGTCCTCATCGTGTTCGGCGACGTCACGTGCCGCAACCTCTTCGTCGGCGTGGGCTTCACCTTCGTCTGCACCGGCACGCTGCGCGTGAAGGAGACGGTCGTCGCGACCTCGATGGACAGCGTGACGTACGCGGCGGGAGTGGTGGAGGCGGAGCTCGTCGACTCCGGCTCTGGCGCGTGGCTCACCCTCTTTGGAGACGCGTCCCAGCTGCATGCGAAGCATCTCACGCACTACGTGATGAACGGCCGCAAGGTCATCAAGTCGCAGAACCCTCCCGACCTGCGCACGCTTGTCGTTCCGGAGGTCCTCGACCTGGAGGAATGGGATTCCCTCTCCGCGGAGGAGCAGGCGGACGAGGACCCGAAGGTCCTCATCAAGCTGGACACGCGAGCCGCCCACAAGCGCCTGGCCCAGGGCGAGAGCCTCTTCCTCTCGCCCTGAGAAGGCCGCATTCGGCCCGTGCGCTCCGTGCGGGCCGTCCTCACGCGGAATGTCAGACACGCTTGATAGCTTGCGTACTGTCCGAGGCCGGACGGACGACAAGCTTTCGCTCCCCCCTGGCGACAAGCGTTCTCACAAACCGAGGAACATCTTGAAACATATTGGATTGAAGTCCCTGGCCGCCGTGTGGCTGACGTGTGCTTTGACGGGCTGTGGCGCGGAGATGGAGCAGGGCGCTGAGACGGAGCTGGAGAACCCCACCGAGGCCGCTGAACAGGCCCCTGCGGAGGAGAAGGGTCCCCCGCCGGAAGAACGGGTGCAGGCCCTGGCCGGATGCACCAGCAGCATTGCCCTCACCCCCAACGTGACTGTCACCGGCATCAGCGCGAACGCGGGGGAGTACTCCTGCACGTACACGCTGTACGTCGCGTCCGCGAACAGCAACCTCACCTTCAGCACCTCCGGCGGTTCGGGCGACGTGGACCTGTATGTGAAGTACGGCTCGGAGCCGACCACGGGGAGCAGTACCTGTAGCTCCGCTGGCTCCAGCAGCACGGAGTCCTGCTCCATCACCGGCTCGCAGGTGGGCACGTATTACGTGAAGTTGTACGGCTACTCTGCGTTCAGCGGCGCGACCCTGAAGGCGACGTCCACGCCTTCCGGACAGACGGGCTGCACCAGCAGTACCACGCTGACCAAGGACGTGACCCTGACCGGCATCAGCGCGAACACGGGCGACTGGTCCTGCATCTACAAGCTGTATGTCCCCACCGGTGCCACCAAGGTGACGTTCAACACCAGCGGCGGCAGCGGCAACGCAGACCTGTTCGTGCGCCGGGATGCCTCCCCCACCGAGTCGGTCTACGACTGCAAGTCGGGCAGCCTCTACAGCAACTCCGAGACCTGCTCCGTCAACGTGACGTCTCCCGGGACCTACTGGGCGCGCCTGTACGGCACCGGGTCGTTCTCCAATGTGAGCATCACGGGAACCTACACCCTGTCGGAGGGCCAGCCGGGGTGCACGTCCACCAGCCCGCTCAACAACAACACCACCACGTACGGCCTGAGCGCGCCGCCCGGAGGCTTCTCCTGCGACTACACGCTCACCATCCCGTCGGGGGCTTCGAGCGTTACCTTCAGCACCACCAGTGGCTCGGGCGGCACCGCGTTCCTCTACGCGAAGCTTGGCAGCGCGCCCACGCTGTCCTCCTATGACTGCGTGGCCAACACGAGCAGCAGCAACAACCAGACGTGCACCCTCTCCAATCCCGCGGCGGGCATCTGGCACGTGCGCGTGTACAACGCTTCCTCGTCCGGAACGCTCACCAACGCCTCCCTGCGCGGCGCCTACGTCACCGGCGGCACGGGGAACCCGGGCACGGGCACGCTGAGCAACAACGTCCCGGTGACGGGCCTGTCGGGCGCGAAGGACTCGTACCGCTACTGGACCATCACCGTGCCGGCCGGGAAGAGCTCGCTGCTCGTGCAGACGATGTTCGGCACGGGCGACGCGGACCTGTACGTGCGTCAGGGCTCGAAGCCCGAGGACTCCGTCTACGACTGCCGCCCCCTGACGGGCGGCAACACGGAGTCGTGCCTCATCAGCAACCCCGTCGCGGGCGTCTACCACGTGATGATCAAGGGCTACACGGACTACGCCGGGCTGACGCTTCAGGCGTCCTACTGAAGCCGCCCTGTAGGCACTGATGTGTGAAGCAGTGCCCGGCCCCGAGGTGATTTCTTCCCTCGGGGCCGGGGTTGGGGGAACACTCCGGACCCATGAGCGCTCGGCGGTTCGACGTGGTGGTCCTCGGCTCCGGTCCCGGCGGTGAAGGGGCTTCGATGAAGGCGGTGAAGTCCGGCCGCAAGGTGTGCACCGTGGAGCAGGGAGCCCTCGTAGGCGGCGCCTGCACCCACACCGCCACCATCCCCTCCAAGGCCCTGCGCCACGCCATCCAGCGGCTGATGGACGTGCAGCAGGACCACCCGGAGATGCGGGCGGACCTGGCCCGGCACACCACGCTCAAGGACATGATGCGCGTGGCGACCACCGTCGTGTCCAAGCAGGTGCAGCTGCGCACCACCTTCTACGAACGCAACCGCGTGGAGCTGGTGGTGGGCCGCGCGAAGTTCCGGGACGCGCACACGGTGGAGGTGACGGAGCCGCGCGGCTCCGTGGAGTTGCTCACCGCGGACGCCTTCGTCATCGCCACGGGCTCCAGGCCCTACCGGCCCGTAGGCGTGGACTTCCGCCACCCGCGCATCTTCGACTCGGACACCATCCTCAAGCTGCGTGAGTCCCCGCTGTCGATGATCATCTACGGCGCGGGCGTCATCGGCTGCGAGTACGCCTCCATGTTCCGGATGCTCGGCGTGAAGGTGGACCTGGTGAACACGCGCGACCGGCTGCTGTCCTTCCTGGACGACGAAATCTCGGACGCCCTCTCCTACCACCTGCGCGAACAGGGCGTGCTCATCCGCCACCAGGAGGAGATGGTCTCCGTGGAGCCGCACGACGACAGCGTGGTGCTCCAGCTGAAGAGCGGCAAGCGGCTGAAGGCGGACGTCTTCCTCTGGGCCAACGGCCGCTCCGGCAACAGCCAGGACCTGGGGCTGGAGGCGCTGGGCATCGCGGTGGACGCGCGCGGGTGCATCCAGGTCAACGACGGCTACCAGACGTCCGTGCCCCACATCTACGCGGTGGGTGACGTGGTGGGCGCCCCGTCGCTGGCGAGCGCGTCCTATGACCAGGGCCGCTTCGCCGCCACGCACATCGTGGAGGGGCGGGCGGAGCACAAGCTGGTGAAGGACATCCCCACCGGCATCTACACCAGCCCCGAAATCAGCAGCCTGGGCCGCACGGAGCGCGAGCTCACCCAGGCGGGCGTCCCCTATGAAGTCGGCCACGCCTTCTTCAAGAGCCTGGCGCGCGCGCAGATTACCGGCCGCACCGTGGGCATGCTGAAGCTGCTGTTCCACCGGGAGACGCGAGAGATTCTCGGCATCCACTGCTTCGGGGACAACGCCTCCGAAATCATCCACATCGGCCAGGCCATCATGGCGCAGGACTGGCCGGGCAACGGCATCGACTACTTCATCAACACCACCTTCAACTACCCCACCATGGCGGAGGCGTACCGCGTGGCGGCGCTCAACGGCCTCAACCGGCTGTTCTGAAACACGAAGGGCACCGCGGGCGATTGAAAGCCCACGGTGCCCCGGGTGTGTCACGTCAGGACGCGCTTAGTAGCGGTAGGTGTCCTGCTTGTACGGACCGCTCTTCTGCACGCCGATGTAGTTCGCCTGCTCGGGGGTGAGCTCGGTGAGCTGGGCGTTGAGCTTCTTGAGCTGGAGCCGGGCGACCTTCTCGTCCAGGTGCTTGGGCAGCACGTACACCTTGCCCACCTGGTACTTGTCGCTGTGCGAGTACAGCTCAATCTGCGCGATGGTCTGGTTCGCGAAGGAGCTGGACATCACGTAGCTGGGGTGACCGGTGCCGCAGCCCAGGTTCACCAGGCGGCCCTTGGCCAGCAGGATGATGCGCTTGTTGTCCGGGAAGATGACGTGGTCGACCTGGGGCTTGATCTCCTCCCACTTGTACTGCTCCAGGGAGGCGACCTCGATTTCGTTGTCGAAGTGGCCGATGTTGCAGACGATGGCCTGGTCCTTCATCTTGGCCATGTGCGCATGGGTGATGACGGACTTGTTGCCCGTGGCGGTGACGAAGATGTCCGCCTTGTCCGCGGCGTAATCCATGGTCACGACGCGGTAGCCCTCCATCGCGGCCTGGAGCGCGCAGATGGGGTCGATCTCCGTCACCCACACCTGGGCGGACAGCGCGCGCAGGGCCTGCGCGGAGCCCTTGCCCACGTCGCCGTAGCCCGCGACGACGGCGATCTTCCCGGCCACCATCACGTCCGTGGCGCGCTTGATGCCGTCCACCAGGGACTCACGGCAGCCGTAGAGGTTGTCGAACTTGCTCTTCGTCACGCTGTCGTTGACGTTGATGGCGCGGAACAGGAGCGTGCCCTTGGCGGACATCTCCTGCAGGCGGTGCACGCCCGTGGTCGTCTCTTCCGTGACGCCCATGATCTTGGCGCTCTTGCGCGAGTACCAGGTGCCGTCCTCGGCGAGCTTGGCCTTGATGGAGGCGTACAGCTCGCGCTCCTCCTCGCTCTCGGGGTTCGCGATGACGGACAGGTCCTTCTCCGCGCGCTTGCCCAGGTGCATGAGCAGCGTGGCGTCACCGCCGTCGTCGAGGATCATGTTCGGACCCTCGTGGTCGCTGCCGGAGGGGCCAAACTCGAAGATGCGGTGGGTGAAGTCCCAGTACTCCTTCAGGGACTCGCCCTTGTGGGCGAACACCGGGGTGCCGGCCTCCACCAGCGCGGCGGCGGCGTGGTCCTGCGTGGAGAAGATGTTGCACGAGGCCCAGCGCACCTGCGCGCCCAGCGCCTGGAGCGTCTCCACCAGCACGGCCGTCTGGATGGTCATGTGCAGCGAGCCCGTGACGCGAGCGCCCTTGAGCGGCTGCTGCTTCGCGTACTCCTCGCGGATCGCCATGAGCGCGGGCATCTCGCTCTCGGCGATGCGGATCTCCTTGCGGCCCCAGCTGGCGAGCTTGAGGTCGGCGATGGCGTAGTCCTGATTCTGCTTCTGGGTAACCGCGGTCATGTGTGGCTCCGGATCCAGGTGGCGCGCCTGCCGGCAAGGGAGAGGCTTGGGCCCTGGAAAGAAAGGCCGCCTCACCCTCGCAAGAAACGCGTTCAGGTGAGCGCCGTTGGGTCAGTCGGCTTCGAGCCTGGGGCCGGAAAGGCCTCGCAACGCTCCTCGAAGTCGCGGGGGAAACTACGGGAAGGCGCCCTGAATTTCAAAGGGAGATTGCCTCCCTGGGGGACAGCCGGAAGTCGCGCCTGGAGGTGTCCTGGCGGACAGGCGGAGGGAGTGTCCCGAGGGGTGGGAGGATCTGCTCCCTCCCTGCCTCCAAACGAGCGCGTGCTCTACCTGTCGGACAGCGGAGGACCCGGCGAGGCACCGCGCCATGTCGCAGCCCGAGACGACGCGGTACGCGCCAGGATTGAAGCCCCCCTGGCGGAGGTGTCACCGGAACGCATTGACCACGACGGCAGACGCCATGGAGCCATCGAGAATGGCCGTGCCGGACTTTGACTCGGGCCGCTTCCGCATCTGGTCCTCGCTCAGCCGTGCCACCGCGCAGATGGGCACCTCGTCGCCGTCTGGAGGGTGGGCCTTGTAGTACCGGACGACGGCCTGCGGCCCGCTCGTCCAGACCTGTCCGTACAGCCGGGTTGTCGTCTCCAGCGGGCCCAGATCGCGCATGAGGACGCTCTCGATCTCGCCATCGTAGAGGGTGATGCGGCGTGATCTCATCTGGTTCGCGTCCAGTTCCACGAGCGCGGCGTCCCCCACATGCAGCTTCAGGTATCGCATGGCTTCGAGCGCCTTCTCCGGACACTCTTGCGATCCAGGCGAGCCGTCCGAGCGTAATGAAACTCCACCGGCCGTGGTGCATGCCACGGACGTGGCAAGTAGGACGACAGAGGAGAGCAGTAGAGCTCGGCTGGTGGGCATGATCGGAACTTCTACTGCCGAATCAGGGTGCGATCCATCCTCACCAAGACCTGCTGGTTGCCGTCAGATCGGAAAATCTGAAGGGCCAGATCCACGAACTGCCCGTTCTTCTCGAAGGCACGCTTGTCCGCCACGACGGCGATGGCTCCTGACTGCCCTGGAGCAATCGCGGAACGGGTCATCCGAAGCGCGAAGGACTGCTTCGTGTGACGCGTCATGTCGCGCGTCAGGTAGGCGTCCGCGAACTCCCATGTGTCGGCGTAGCCAGTGTTCGTCATGTAAATGACGGCTGCCGCCTTGCCTTGGCCTGAGTAGACCTCAACGACCATTTCCATGTCTGGATCCTTTGGGCGGGCGGAGGCCACGAATCGAAACGGCGTCTTCTTCGCCTGCCCATTCGCCAGAAGCGTCGCGTAGGCATGATCGATGGAGTTCTCCTCCTTGCGATAGCGCTCGTTTTCCTCGGTCAGGGCGTTGTTTTGCGCGAGCGCATCCATCAACGACGCGTGCATCGAGGCGTAGCTGTCCCGGTTCTTGAACACGTCGATCTGCTGGTCGTGAATCGGGGCCCAGTCGTTGTCCTTCTTCGGCCAGGGCGGTCGCACGAGAAGTGGGACCTCGGTGCCGTCCGTCAGCGTCACGACCAGGGGCAGCCCTTCGTCCCGGTTGAGATCCCGGATGGGCTCCAGGATGACCTTGTTGCCGACCACGGTGAGCGGCTCGAGGCGCCCCTCCCAGCCAATGAGCTTCGTCTTGCTCGGGTCCACGGGCTGCTCGAAGCGCAACGTCGTGATGACCTGGCCCTTCACGTAGACGGAGTGCGTGCCATTGGAGGGGTGCTCGGAAAGGGAGATGGACCGCTGCTGGGGGCGGTCGCACCTGTCGCTTGCCTTGGTGGTCGCAGCGGTCAGAAGTACGCCCAGCAGGATGGTTCTTGCGAATTGGCCAGGTCGCATAGAATGGACAACGTACCAGGATGGCAGTCCGGCAGCCAACCTACGGCTGCCCACCAAACCGCCCATGGATGTGAAGTGGGCCCAGCCTCGGGGAAATCCATGCGATTGGTGTGGTTTATCGCGCTATTGCTTTTGATGGAGGGGTGTGCGACCGCTCGCGTTGTCCACGTGGATGTTGGAGACGGCAGGCAGGTGGTGCACGAGTCCCTGGAGGTGGATCCGGTCCAGGTGGGTGAGGACGCGTTCAAGGCGGCCCTCACGCAGCTCCTCCTGGACATGCGAATGGACGTTGCCTTCCGCGAGACGGATGCGGCCGACCAGCGAGGGTGGGTGCGGTCCAGGGCCCTGCTCGCGTCCGCGAAGGGACTCGCGGACCCTGGCTCGGGCAGCTCACCTGAATCGCTGTACGCGCGCCTCTGCCCTGACGGGGACGACTGCTTGACCCTGGTGGGCGGGACGGGGCTGACGTTCTCGCGCAAGGACCGGACGGTGATGGCGCTCTCGTTCGCGCTCGACACGGTGTGGGAGAGCGTCGAGGCCGAGGTCGGCAAGGTGCTCAATCCGGTGGCGCTCAAGGCCCTGGTGACCTCGGCCGCCCTGACCGTGCTCCTCACGATGACGCTGCCCGAGCCTGTCACCAAGGTGCTCGCGGTGGCACTGACGGCGGCGA
Organism: Corallococcus sp. AB018; assembly: GCF_003986945.1. Lineage (NCBI taxonomy): Bacteria > Pseudomonadati > Myxococcota > Myxococcia > Myxococcales > Myxococcaceae > Corallococcus > Corallococcus sp. AB018. The sequence continues at coordinate 7,911 of NZ_RAWR01000059.1, forward strand.
TGGTGGCCTACCTGGGCATCGTGCCGGTCTGGGAGATGGGCCGGGGCTTCGTGCGCCTGTGGGACGAAGCGGAGACAGCAACGAGCGTCATCGAGTTGCAGGACATCGGACATCGCTTCGGCAAGGTGCTCGGGACCAACGGGACGCGCGTCCTGGTGCTGCTCGTCACCGCGGCCCTCGGTGGGAAGAACGCGATGGCGGCCCAGGGGCCCAGGCTCCCGGGCTTCTCCCAGGCCGCACTTCGCGCGCAGGCCGAAGGTGGATTCGGGCTCGCGTCGGCTATGAACGGCGGAGTGGGCTCCATCTCCTTGCCTGCTGCCGGTGTGCTCAACGTGGCGCTGGCTCCGGGAGCTGTGGCGGCACTGGCGATGTACGGTGAGGGGCGGTTTCCCGGTGACGCGACGGGACCTGTTCATCACATCTGCACGAACAAGAACTCCATCTCCGATGTGACCGGCGGGCCTTGGACGCCTCAGTGTGCGAAGATCTTCAAGAAGGCCGGGATGACGCTCGAAGACGCTGCCAACAAAGTGCGGCTCAAGGGGCATGAGGGGCCTCACCCTGAAATATACCATCAGAAAATAATTCAGCGCCTTGAACGCTCGGTTGCGAACTGTCGAATGACGGAGGCCTGCCGGGCCGGTTTGATGAAGGAGCTTGCGAAGATAGCCAACGAGCTTCTGACTCAAGGTTCCGAGTTACGGAGTTTCATTGTGAAGGTGGAGGGTTGAGGTGGAGCGTCACTTTTACTGGGCGGAGCTTGGAGATGTGCCGCGGTGGCTCCTTGAGACGCCGGCACGGGAATCTGGTGAGCCATTTGATGAGCCTTGGATGTTCGCGGACGGTCGCGTCCTTCCTGACCTGGGAGCCCTCAGGTCACAAATCGCACATCCAGGCAGGAAGCGAACGTTTGATTTCTCTGTGATTGAAGCAGCCCCTATCGTCAGCGAAGCCGTCGCAGCCGTCTTCAGGACGCTCGCACCCGGCGACGTGCAGCTCTTCCCTGTCTCGATTGAGGGGGTGCCCGAACCGTACTTCGTCGTCAATGCCACCAAGGTGATTGATTGCATCGACGAGGCACGGTGCCGGGAGGTGCACCACTACGACAAGGACGATCCATCCCCTGACCACCCGGGGGAGTACAACTGGATCTACGGACTGCGCATCGACCCGGCGAAGACCGAGGGCGCCCATGTCTTCCGGCTGGCGAAGTTCAAGGTCGCGTTCGTCGTTTCGGAAGACGTCAAGAACGCGCTCGAAGCGGTCGGAAACCTGGGGGTGTCGTTCGAGCGCGTGACGGGAGCGATTGAGTCTGACTGACGGTCGATGCCGAGAGCCGAGGTGGCGATTCGTGTGGTGTCCTCGTCTCGCCGCCCCTCGGCCTCCATTGAGGAACTGAACTCCGGTGCCATCCGTCAGCGTCACGACCAGCCAGAGCCCTTCATCGCTGTTGAGGTCCCGGATGGGCTCCAGGATGACCTTGTTGCCGGCCACGGTGAGCGGTTCGAGGCCCCCTCCCAACCAATGTTCTTCGTCTTGCCCGGATCCACGGGCTGCCAGAAGCTCAACGTCGTGATGACCTGGCCCTTTCACGTAGACGGATTGGGCGTGCTCTTGGTGAGAGTGCCGGGCCTCTTGATTTCCAGGCGGTTCGGCTTCGGAGGTGTTCGTGCGATGGATGGGAGCTGTCGCGTTATTGTTCCTCGTGGGAGGGTGTGCGACCACTCGCGTTGTCCACGTGGATGTTGGAGACGGCAGGCAGGTGGTGCACGAGTCCCTGGAGGTGGATCCGGTCCAGGTGGGTGAGGACGCGTTCAAGGCGGCCCTCACGCAGCTCCTCCTGGACATGCGAATGGACGTTGCCTTCCGCGAGACGGATGCGGCCGACCAGCGAGGGTGGGTGCGGTCCAGGGCCCTGCTCGCGTCCGCGAAGGGACTCGCGGACCCTGGCTCGGGCAGCTCACCTGAATCGTTGTACGCGCGCCTCTGCCCTGACGGGGACGACTGCTTGACCCTGGTGGGCGGGACGGGGCTGACGTTCTCGCGCAAGGACCGGACGGTGATGGCGCTCTCGTTCGCGCTCGACACGGTGTGGGAGAGCGTCGAGGCCGAGGTCGGCAAGGTGCTCAATCCGGTGGCGCTCAAGGCCCTGGTGACCTCGGCCGCCCTGACCGTGCTCCTCACGATGACGCTGCCCGAGCCCGTCACCAAGGTGCTCGCGGTGGCACTGACGGCGGCGATGGTGGCCTACCTGGGCATCGTGCCCGTCTGGGAGATGGGCCGGGGCTTCGTGCACCTGTGGGACGAAGCGGAGACAGCAACGAGCGTCATCGAGTTGCAGGACATCGGACATCGCTTCGGCAAGGTGCTCGGGACCAACGGGACGCGCGTCCTGGTGCTGCTCGTCACCGCGGCCCTCGGTGGGAAGAACGCGATGGCGGCCCAGGGGCCCAGGCTCCCGGGCTTCTCCCAGGCCGCACTTCGCGCGCAGGCCGAAGGTGGATTCGGGCTCGCGTCGGCTATGAACGGCGGAGTGGGCTCCATCTCCTTGCCTGCTGCCGGTGTGCTCAACGTGGCGCTGGCTCCGGGAGCTGTGGCGGCACTGGCGATGTACGGAGAGGGGCGGTTTCCCGGTGACGAGAAGGGGCCTGTTCATCACATCTGCACGAACAAGAACCTCATCTCCGATGCTGCCGGCGGTCCTTGGACGCCGAAATGCGAGAAGGTCTTCAAGAAGGCCGGAATGACCCTCGAAGATGCTGCAAACAAGGTACGACTCAATGGTCATGAAGGGCCGCACCCCGAGCGCTACCATACGGAGGTGCTTCAGCGCCTTAATCGTTCTGTTTCGCGATGCCGGACGACTGAGACCTGTCGGGCCAGCTTGATGGAGGAGCTTGCGAAGATAGCCAATGAGCTTCTGACGTCGGACTCTCCTTTGCGGCGTCTCATTGTGAAGGGGGAGGGCTGAGATGGAACGGTATTTTTATTGGGTGCGACTTGCCGATGTGCCGCATTGGCTCCTTGATACGCCGACACGGTACTCAGGCGAGGCTTTTGACGAGCCTTGGATGTTTGTAGATGGTCGCACCCTCCCCGCCCCTGGCCCCCTCAAGGCACAGGTCGCCCATCCTGGCACCAAGCGAGACTTTGTATTCTCTTCGATTGAAGAAACGCCCATCGTCAGCGAAGCCGTTGCGAGCGTCTTCAAAACACTGGCTCCCGGTGACGTGCAGCTTTTCCCGGTGTCCATTGAGGGAGATGCCGACCCGTTCTTCGTCGTCAATGCCACCAAGGTGATCGATTGCATCGACGAGGCACGGTGCCGGGAGGTGCATCGCTACGACGAGGACGCCCATCCTCCTGAATTTGAAGGGGAGTACAACTGGGTCTACGGACTGCGAATCGACCCCTCGAAGACCGAGGGCGCCCAGGTCTTCCGGCTGAAGAAGTTCAAGGTTGCGTTCATTGTCTCGGAAGACGTCAAGAACGCCCTTGAAGCGGTCGGAAACCTGGGGGTGTCGTTCGAGCGCGTGACGGGCCTGCCTCCAACCTGAAGCGGGTGCACCGCCCAGTTGCTCGCCTCCCGCTGACGGGCAGCCCTGCCCGTGGCCAGCTTCCCCAGGGGAGGCACGCCATGCAGGAGCCGTCACAGCCGAGGAAGCAGGCAGGGCTTCGCGCCCCCGACGCGCCTCCCATCCCCTGGCATGCGCTTCTCCCAGACGCCGTGCTGGAACGGCTCTCCAGCGCGCCCCAGGGGCTGACGGAGGAAGCGGCCCGGGAACGGCTCGCGCGCCATGGTCCCAATGTGCTGGAGCGCTCGCGGCCGGACAGCGCGTGGAAGCTCTTGTGGCGGCAGATCGACAGCCCGCTCATCTGGGTCCTCATCGCTTCCGCGGGCCTGGCCATCCTGCTGGGCAAGGTGACCGACGGGCTCGTCGTGGCCGCTGTCGTGGTCCTCAACACCCTCATCGGCTTCGTGCAGGAGTACCGCGCGGGCCGGGCCATCGAGGCGCTCAACCACATTGTGCCGGAGACCGCGCAGGTGCTGCGCGACGGACACCTGCTGGCACGGCCCGCGGCGGAGCTCGTTCCCGGTGACGTCGTGCAGCTCGCTTCGGGGGACCGCGTGCCCGCGGACCTGCGCCTCTTGCGCTCGCGCAACTTCCAGGTGGAGGAGGCCGCGCTCACCGGCGAGTCCGTCCCGTCGAGCAAGCACGTCACGGCCGTGTCCGAGGACGCGGAGCTGGGGGACCGGGCGAGCCTTGCCTTCGGTGGCACGCTGGTGACGTCCGGCACGTCCACCGCCGTCGTCGTCGCCACGGGCAGCGCCACGGAGCTGGGCCGCATCTCCCATTTGATGGACCAGGCCGCGGACCTCAGCACTCCGCTTACTCGGGAGCTGGCCCGGCTGGGCCGCGTCATCAGCGCGGGCATCGTCGTGCTGTCCGCCGTGCTGCTCGGGGTGGGCATGTTCCGGGGGTATGCCTTCAGCGACGCCGTCCTGGTGGCCATCACCCTGGCGGTGGCCGCCATCCCGGAGGGCCTGCCCGCCATCGTCACCATCGCCCTGGCCATTGGCGTGCAGCGCATGGCGTCCCGCCGCGCCGTCATCCGCAAGCTGCCCGCCGTGGAGACCCTGGGCAGCACGACCGTCATCTGCACGGACAAGACCGGCACCCTCACCCGCAACGAGATGACCGTGCAGGCGCTGTGGACCTGGCGCGGGCACTACGCGCTCACCGGCGTAGGCCACTCCCCCCTGGGAGATCTGCTCCGCGCGGGGCGCCCCCTGGACGTGCCGCCCGACGACGTGCGCACGCTGCTCGTCGCGGGCGTGCTCTGCAACGAGGCCGACCTCCAGCCCCGGGAGGGACGCTGGGGCATGACGGGCGACCCCACGGAGGGCGCGCTGCTCTTCGCCGCGAAGAAGGCGGGCCTGGGCGTGACGGAGCTGCGCGAGCGCCATCCCCGCCTGGACGCCATCCCCTTCGAATCCGAGCACCAGTTCATGGCCGCGCTCCACGCGGGCGACCCGGAGCACTCCGAGCTCTTCATGAAAGGCGCCCCGGAGGTCGTGCTGCGCCGCTGCGGACCGGAGACGGACCGGGACGTCGTGCTGGCGGAGGTGGAGCGCATGGCGAGGCAGGGGCTGCGCGTGCTCGCCTTCGCGCGCAAGCACATGTCCCGCGCGGACGCGCTGCGGCCCCAGGACGTGGAGGACGGCTTCGCGCTGCTGGGCCTGCAGGGGATGATCGACCCGCCCCGCGAGGAGGCCGTGGCCTCCGTGAAGGCCTGCCACGCCGCCGGCATCCGCGTGAAGATGATGACCGGCGACCACCCGGGCACGGCGGAGGCCATCGGCCTTCAACTGGGGCTCCACGCTCCAGGACATCCGAGCCTCACCGGCGCGCGACTGTCCGGCATGAGCGACGCGGAGCTGGCCGTGGCGGTGAAGGACACGAACGTGTTCGCTCGCCTGGCCCCCGAACACAAGCTGCGGCTGGTGCGCGCGCTCCAGACGCAGCGGCACGTGGTGGCGATGACGGGCGACGGCGTCAACGACGCGCCCGCGCTCAAACAGGCGGACATCGGCGTGGCCATGGGCATCACCGGCACGGCCGTGTCCCGCGAGGCCGCGGACCTGGTGCTGACGGACGACAACTTCGCCACCATCGTCGCCGCCGTCGAGGAGGGGCGCCGCGTCTATGACAACCTGGTCAAGTCGCTCGCCTTCGTGCTGCCCACCAACCTGGGGCTCGCCCTCATCCTCATGCTGGGCGTGACGTTCTTCCCCTTGCAGGAGTCCGGCGGCGTGCGCGAACCGCTGCTGGCCATGCGCCCCACGCAGCTGTTGTGGATCAACCTGGTGGCCACCGTCACCCTGGCGCTCCCGCTGGCCTTCGAGGCGAAGGAGCGCCACGTCATGCGCCGTCCACCCCGCTCGCCGGACACACCCGTCCTGAGCCACTTCGTGGTGATGCGCACCGGGCTCGTCGCGCTGTTGATGGCGGCGGGCGCCATCGGCCTGTTCCTCTGGGAGTTCGCGCGCCAGGGCGGCAACCACGGCGTCCCCAACGCCTGGGCCCTGGCCGAGGCGCGCACCATGGCCGTCAACACCGTGGTCAGCTTTCAAATCTTCTACCTGTGGCTGTGCCGCACGTTGACGGGCTCCACGCGCGAGGTGGGCTTCGCGAGCAACCCCACCGTGTTCGTGGGCATCGCCGCGCTGGTGCTGCTCCAGGCCGCGTTCATGTACGTGCCCTTCTTCCAGCGCCTCTTCGGCTCCGCGCCGCTGTCGCTGGGGGACATCGCGCGGTCGGTGCTGGTGGGCGCCTGCGTGCTGCCCGTCGTGGGCCTGGAGAAGTGGCTGCGCTCGCGGCGGCGGGAGGTGGGCCGGAGCGTGAGCGCCTCCTGAAGGTGTCCGGCGTCAGTCGCTCGCCTCCGCGCGCACGTCCAGTTCCTGGAGCAGGGCCACGAAGTCGGTGAGGTGGCGGGCGGCGGTGAAGCGGGTGCGGACATGTTCGTGCGCCTGGGTCCCCAGGCGGGCCGCGAGGACGGGATCGTCCAGCAGCCTTCGCACCGCGGCGGCGAACCCGGCCAGGTCCTCGGGGTCACGCACGAGCAGGCCGTCCACCTCGTGGCGGACCTGGTCCTGGAGGCCGCCCACCGCGCTCGCCACCACGGGCCGGGACTTCCACATGGCCTCCGTGATGGTGAGCCCGAAGCCCTCCCGCAGGCTCTTCTGCACCACCACCGCCGCGTGGCGCTGGAGCGCGTTGACGATGGCGGCGTTCTCCTCCGGGTCCACCATGGGCAGGCACGCCAGGTGGACGCGCTGGCGCAGGAAGTGCGGCTGCTCGTGCCACGCGGCGATGACGGCCTCGAGCGTCGCCGCCGCCTCCGGGTCATCCGCGACGGACGTCACCGAAGGCCCGGCCAGGACCAGCTCCGCGCGCAGGCCGGGCGACTCCCGCAGGAGCAGCGCGAAGCCCCGCAGAACCCCCGCTGGGTCCTTCAGGGGGTCCCACCGGGAGACCTGCACCACGAGCGGCGTCCCGGGAGCGGGCGCCGCGCCCAGCCGCACGATGTCCGCCCCGCGCGACACGCGGGCCGGAACCCCGTCCATCCGGGTGAAGACGGGCTCGGGCGCGTCCGGCGCCAGCTCCACGAGCCCCGTGTGCCCCAGGATGGCGTGCGCCACCTCCGGCGCCATGGGCTGGTTCTTCACCGCGAAGATGTCGATGGAGGGCGGGATGACGATGGACCGGTCCGCGAGCAGGGGCGGCACGTAGGCGGCCCGGGAGAAGACCGCGAGCCGAGCGGCGGCCAGGTCCGGCGCGAGGAACGCCCACGCCCGCGCCACCTCCGCGTCGGGCGTGTCACTCCCGATGTGGCAGCGCCAGACCACGCGCGCGCCCGCCGCGGCAAGCGTCGGGGCCAGCCCAGCGGTCTGGGGGTCGTGCAGCAGCACCACGTCCCCCGGCCGCACCAGGACGAGCAGCTCCTCCGCGTTGTCGCGGAGCACCTCGGCGTAGCAGGCGCGCTCGGCGGGCCCCAGGGCCGAGCCGTCCCCTGGAGAGCCATGCAGCGCGTGGTGCAGCCGCTTGGTGACGCGGAAGAAGGCGGGCGTGCCCTGCACCACCATCCAGCGCGTGTCCACGCCCGCCCCGCGTGCGTAGGCGAGCATCCGGGGCAGCAGCTCCGCCACGCCTCCACCCCGGGCGGTGGAGTTCACATTCCAGAAGGTGCGGCCCGCCATGCGCTCGCGGGCCTGCTCCGCGTTCGTCTGGAGCGCCTCCCACTCCGACCCCGTGAGCCTCGGCCGGAAGCACTCCAGCGAGCTGGCCTGCACATGCACCTCGAAGGGCTTCAGCATGGCGTCACCGTCACGGCGGCACGGGGTGCTTGACCACCAGCACGGGCCGGCGGCTGCGAGCCACCACCTCCTGGGCCACGGATCCAAGCACCGCGCGGCGAACCCCCGTGCGCCCGTGCGAGCTGATGCAGAAGATGTCCGCCCCGCACCGCTCCGCCGCCTGGCAGAGCGCCTGCGCGGCGTGAACCCCGGGCAGCAGCTCCATCCGGACGGTGATGCCCCGGCCGGCCGCGTCGCTGGGGACCAGCGCCTCCAGCTGGCGCCGCAGCTCGGGCTCGTCGTCATCGTTCCCGCTCAGGGCCACCGCGGGCCAGAAGTCCGCGTAGACGATGGGGACCGGCGACTCGATGACATACGCCAGGATGAGCTCTCCGCCCCGGGGCAGGAGCGACAGGGCGTGGGGGATGGCCCGGTTCGCCAGCGGCGAGAAGTCCGTCGAGACGAGGACGCGCTGGATGGACGGGATGCCCACGGGCGCTTCGGCCTCCCGCGCCGAGCAGGACGGGACGCAGGCGACCGCCGCCACCGGGGCGAGTTGGAGGGAGGAGAGCGACACCGAGCCATGCCGCACGCGCCGCAGTCCCCGTCGCTGGTGGCTGCCCAGGAGGAGGAGGTCCGCCCGCGCCGCCTCCGCGAGCCTTGCGAGCGGCTCCGCCACGTTTCCGTGGTCCGAGGACATCCGGACCTCCGCACGGGGCTCACCGATGCGCGACAGGCGCTCCCGCAGGTCCCGCTCGAGGATGGCCTCGACGCCCTCGGGCCCCGGGTTCGCATGGTACAGCCCCAGCCGTCCGTACTCCGTGGCCGTGCTGTAGACGTGGGAGACCGTCAGCTCGACTGGCCCCACCCGGCGCAGCTCCGGAAGCCAGCGCAGCGCGACCTCCGCGCTGTCCGAGAAGTCATCGCCCACGACGACCCGCAGCGGGCGCTTCGCCTGGCACCAGTCCAGGAACGGCTCGGACAGACGGACCATCAGGAAGGGGCAGCGCGACAGCTGCGCGATGCGCGCCGGGATGCCGCCCAGCCGCCAGCGCTTCTCCGACCGCCAGCCCAGGGCCGACGTGATGAGCATCCGCGCCTGGAGCTTCGCGGCGTGCTCGACCAGCGCCTCGTCCGGCATGCCCAGCAGCACCTGGGGCTCCACGGACAGCCCTGGATGGCTCAACCTGTCGGCCTCGGCGGCGAGCCGCTTCTCGAGCTCCGTGATGGTGCTGCCGTGCTCGGACGGCCAGTCGCGCCGGAGCATGCCGGGCTCCGCGGCGTGCACGAGCACCAGCGGCGTGCCCGTCCGCTCCGCGATGGCTGCCGCGACGCGGACGGCCTCCCGGGCATGGTCGGAGAAATCCGTGCCGACGACGATGGCCATGACGCCCCCCCAAGGGGCTTCCTGCCCCGCTGCCCGCGAGGGCGCGCCCCTTGCGTGGAACGTTGGGGCCGGCGGCGGAGTGCGCAAGAGCTCCGGGCAGGGGCAGGCGGCGCGCCTCCGGGAAGAGCAGCTCCAGGTGGTACATGCCGTCCTCGCGGCGGCTGCGCACGGGCAGGCTCGCGGGGTCCCTGCTCCCCTGACGGTGTACGTCCAGAAGGCGCCAGCCCCAGCTTGGAAGGAGCGCGAGGAGCCCAAGACCATGGATCCGTCCCTTCCCCCAGAGCCTTCTGCCCGGGCACCGGAACCCCGGCCGGCCCCGCCCCCCTCCATCCTCTGGTTCGACGCCCTGTCCCGGGAGGACGTGGCCCAGGCCGGAGGCAAGGGCGCCAACCTGGGAGAGCTGACCCGCGCCGGGCTGCCCGTGCCCCCGGGCTTCGTCATCACCGCCGCCGCCTTCCATCAGGCGATGGAGCCCGTGCGCGCCCGGTTGCGCGAACTGTGGAAGCGCGTGGATCCGGATGACCCGCGGTCGCTCGCCGAGCTCACGGAGTCCCTGCGCGGCCTCGTGCTCGAGGCCCCCCTGCCCGACTGGCTGGACACCTCCATCCTCGCCGCCTATCACCGGCTGCGGGAGTGCTCCGCGGTGGCGGTGCGCTCGTCCGCCACCGCGGAGGACACCGCCACCACCTCCTTCGCGGGCATGCACGAGTCGTTCACCAACGTGGCGGGCGATGACGCGCTCCTCGACCGCGTGCGTGCGTGCTGGGCGTCGGCCTTTGGCCCGCGCGTGGTGGCCTACCGCAAGGCGCAGGGGCTCACGGAGGTGCCGGAGATCGCCGTGGTGGTGCAGGCCATGGTGGACTCGACGCGCTCGGGCGTCATGTTCACCGTGGATCCCTCCACCGGAAACCGCGAGCACCTCGTCATCGAGGGGGCCTTCGGCCTGGGAGAGGTCGTCGTGGGTGGACAGGTGGAGCCCGACACCTCCGTCGTGGACCGCGAGGGGCCGCGCCTGCTGGAGACGCGCGTGGGCCTGAAGTCCTTCCAGCTCGTGCGCGACGGCGTGGGCCACGAGAAGCGCGAGGAGCTCCCTCCGGAGCGGGCCCACGCGCGGGTGCTCACGGACGTGGAGGTGCTGGAACTGGCGCGGCTGGGGCTGCGCGTGGAGCGGCACTACGGCGCGCCCCAGGACATCGAGTGGGCGGAGCAGGACGGCCGGTTCTATCTGGTCCAGTCGCGGCCGGTGACGACGGTGTCCGCCGCCGCGCCGGAGGCCCCGAAGGCTCCGGAGCCCGGCGCGTCCCCGGACCGGGCGCGGGTGAGCGGACTGGGCGCGTCTCCCGGCGTGGCCTCCGGCCGCGTGCGGGTGCTGCGTGACGCCCGGGAGGGCTCGAAGCTGGAGGCCGGTGAAATCCTCGTGGCGCCCATGACCTCTCCGGACTGGGTGCCCACGCTGCGGCGCGCGGCGGCGGTCGTCACCGACAGCGGCGGCATGACGTGCCACGCGGCCATCGTCAGCCGCGAGCTGCGCAAGCCCTGCGTGGTGGGCACGCGCAGCGCCACGAAGGTCCTGCGCGACGGGGAGGAGGTCACCGTGGATGGCGCCGCCGGCACCGTGCGCGAGGGCCGCGCCAGGGAAGCGCCCTCCGTGGCGGTGGTGGGGCCGCCCTCCCCCCATGCAGGGCCCCAGCCCCGGGAGGCCAGCGGGCCGGAGGCTCTGGGCACGCGGCTCTACGTGAACCTGGCCCTGCCGGGACAGGCCCAGGAGGCGGCGGCGCTCCCGGTGGACGGCGTGGGGCTGCTGAGGGCGGAGTTCATGCTCACCGAGGCCCTGGGCGGCGTGCACCCGCGCAAGCTCATCGCCCAGGGGAAGAGCCGCGAGTTCGCCGAGCGGATGTCCCAGGCGCTCTTGACCATCACCCGCGCCTTCCGGGGCCGCCCCGTGGTGTACCGGACCACGGACTTCCGCACGAACGAGTTCCGGGGGCTGGAGGGCGGCGGCGAGTTCGAGACCGTCGAAGCCAACCCGATGATCGGCTTCCGGGGCTGCTACCGCTACCTGCGCGAGCCCGAGGTGTTCCGGCTGGAGCTGGAGGTGCTCGCCCGCGTGCGGGAGGAGACGCCCAACCTGCACCTGATGATTCCCTTCGTGAGGACGCGGTGGGAGCTGGAGGCGTGCCTGGAGGCCGTGGAGAAGAGCCCGCTGGGACACCACCGCGGGCTGGAGCGCTGGGTGATGGCGGAGGTGCCCTCCGTCGTCTACCGCATCCCCGAGTACGCGCGGATGGGCATCACCGGCGTGTCCATCGGCTCCAATGACCTCACGCAGCTCATGCTGGGCGTGGATCGGGACTCGGAGCTGTGCGCGGAGCTCTTCGACGAAGAGGACGCGGCGGTGCTGGACGCCATCGTCCGCATCATCCGGGCCAGCCGCGAGGCGGGCATCACGTCGTCCCTGTGCGGCCAGGCCCCGTCGAACCGGCCCGCCTTCGCGGAGCACCTGGTCCGCGCGGGCATCACCTCCATCTCCGTGGACCCCGCGGCCGCCGGCGCGACCCGGGCGGTCGTGGCGGCGGCGGAGCGGCGGCTCCTGCTGGAGTCCGCCCTGCGCCGGTAGGCCGCGCTCAGGCGTACGTCCCGGCGTGCGCCGGGGCGCCTTCGGCCAGGGGCAGCGTGAAGAAGAACGTGCTGCCCGCGCCGGGCGCGCTGTCCACGCCGACCTGGCCGCCGTGGGCCTCCACCAACCCCTTCACGATGGACAGCCCCAGCCCCGCGCCCTCCTTGCGCTTCGGTCCGGCCTGCCAGAAGCGCTCGAAGATGCGCGGCCGGTCCTCCGCCGCGATGCCGGGGCCCGTGTCGCTCACCAGGAAGCGGACCTGGCCCGCCTCCGGCTGGACGCGCAGGAGCACGCGGCCTCCCTCGGGCGTGAACTTGAGCGCGTTGCCCAGGAGGTTGGAGAGGATCTGCGCCAGCCGCTCCGGATCCGCCAGGACGCGGGGCACGCCTTCCGGCACGTGGGCCTGGAGGAGGAGGGACCTGTCCTCCGCGAGCCCCCGGTGCTGCTCCAGGGCCTCCTGGATGAGCAGCGCCACCTCCAGCGGCTTGCGCTCCACCGACAGGTTTCCACCTTCCATCCGGGCCACGTCCAGCAGGTCCTGGATGAGCCGGTTCGCCCGCTGGACCGACCTCTGGAGCGTCTCCAGGCGCTGCCGGGCGCTGTCTCCCGGGGACGGGTGCTTCTCCAGCATCCTCGCGCTGAGCTGGATGACGTTGAGTGGGGCGCGCAGGTCGTGCGCCACGATGCGCAGCACCTCCTCGCGCATGCGGATGGCCTGCTCGGCCCGTTCGTACAGGCTGGCATTGTCGATGGCGAGCGCGGCGCGGCGGGCCAGCTCCTCGGCCTGGGCCTGCTCCCGGGCTCCGTAGCGGCGCCCGGCGCTGGACGTCGCGAGGAGGATGACGCCCAGGTTCCGCTCCCGGCTGCGCAGCGGCAGGATGAGGGCCGAACGCGGCGCCAGCTGGCGCAGCTGCTCCCGGGGCCCGGCGTCCACCGTCGCCGCGTCGAGCATTCCGGGGGGAGCCTCCGGCAACAGCACCGGCCTTCCCGTGCGCTGCACGGAGGCGATGAGGGCCGCTGGCAAGAGGAACTCCGGTCCATGCTCCGCGTCCAGCGCCCGCAGCCGCTCCTGCGTGCCCGCGTCCGCGGCCGCGTGCTCCACCCGCTGGATGCGTCCGTTCGCGTCCAGGCAGGCCACCACGCACCAGTCCGCCAGCGCTGGCACCGCCAGCGCCGCCACCGTGGCCAGCGTCGTCCGGGACGACAGGGACGCCGCGAGCCGCGGGCCCACGTCCGCCAGGAAGCGCCAGGCCTGCTCCAGTTCCTGGCGCTCCGTGATGTCATGCATCTGGGAGATGAAGTGGAGCGGCATGCCCCGCGCGTCACGCACCACCGCGCACCAGATGAGGATGGCGATGCGGCGGCCGTCCTTGCGCACGTAGTGCTTCTCCCGCTGGAAGGAGGACATCTCCCCCCGGCGCATCCGCTCGGCGTTCTGCTCGTCCACCGGCAGGTCCTCCGGCGCGGTGAGGTCCTGGAACGACCGGCGGAGCAGCTCGTCCCGCGAGTAGCCCACCAGGGCGCAGAGCGCCGCGTTCACGTGGAGGAAGTGGCCATCCAGTCGCGCCAGCGCCATGCCAATGGGCGCGCCCTCGAACGAGGTGCGGAAGCGCTCCTCGCTCAGGCGCAGCAGGTCCTCCGCCTTCCGCCGCGCGCTGATGTCCCGGAGGATGACGGTGAGCCGCTGCTCGCCCTCCACGTCCAGCTTCATGATGCTGGCCTCCGCCGGGAACACCTCGCCTCCCTGGCGCCGACCGAGGATGGGCAGCCGCTCGCCCATGTGCCGGGACGTCGCCGCGCCTCGCGCGAAGCGCTGCACGTGCGCCGCATGGACGGCCCGGAGGTGCTCGGGGAGGAGGATGTCCAGCGGCTGGCCCAGCACCTCCCGCGTGGAGTAGCCGAAGATGCGCTCGGCGCTCGCGTTGAACAGGACGATGTGCTGCCCGGTGTCGATGGAGATGATGGCGTCCGCGGCGTGGGTGACGATGCCCGCGAAGCGCGCCTCCGACAGCCGCAGCGACTGCTCCACCCGCCGCCGGCTCGCGTCCAGCCGGGAGAGGGCATTCGCGTTCCAGAGGACCACCGCGAGGAAGGCCGCCATCGTCAGGAGCACGAAGAGGGTGACCCCCTCGGTGGTGCCGTAGAGCCCCGGCCGCTCGCCCAGGAGCCGGACGGCGCCCGCCACGGGCACGAGCAGCAGGACCGCGAGCAGCAGCCGCCGCGCCGAGTGCCCCCCGAGGTCCTCGCGCAGCAGCACGCCCGTCAGCCCACGCTCAGGGTGGAGCGAGAGCAGCCCTCCCGACAGCAGCAGCAGTCCCAGCGACAGGGGAAGTCCCGGCGCCCTGAAGGCTCCCGTCACGGTGTTCAGGGGGGCCAACCCGAACCAGTGCCCCTGGTACACCCCTCCGACGAGGCCCCACACCGCGAGCAGCGCGGCGCAGGCGGCCAGCCACCGCGAGGGGTACCCGCCCTGGCGCGTGCGCACGTGCAACGTCCAGAGTGACAGCCCCGTGAGCAGCAGGCCCAGCCCGCCTCCCGGAGCATCCCGGGTGAGCTCCACGACGCCCATGACCACGACGCCGGTCGCCAGCCCCCGCCCCACCGCGCGCCGTCCCCTGCGCGCGGCCTGGGTGCGGAGCAGCCAGAGCGCGCCTCCCGCGAAGAGCAGGCCCCATCCGTCCCAGGGAGACAGACGGTCCGGGGCCGGGGTGGGCGACAGGGCCCAGCCGCCCACCCCGAGCACGCCCAGCAGGACCGCGAACGCGCTCGCCGCGGCGACGCCCCCCCCGAGCCCCCTCGCGAACCATGGCGGCGCGCTCCGAGCGGAAGGCGCGGACGGGGTGGCGGGAGGCGGGTGCGTCATGCGGCCTCCGGGGCCGGCGCGCGCCGGCCGGTTCGCCACCGGTGGCCCCGGCCGCCCCGCGCGTGCGGCCCCGCGACGAGCAGGGGCACCAGCGCGGCGGCGACGGCGACGAGGACCCGGCCCCAGTCGCGAGCACCGGGCGGGTGCAGCCCCACGAGCGCGGCCAGCGCGGGCACCTGGATGAGCAGCACGGAGAGCCCCAGCGACAGGGCGCAGACCCACCGCGCGGTGCGGGTCCGCAGCCGGGTGAGCACTGCCGCGAAGGTGGCGCTCGCCAGCGTGAGCGAGGCCATCGCCACCGCCCGCGCGCGCTCGACGTCGTGCCCTTCCGACAGACATCGCGCATAGGCCCAGACGAGCCCGCACGCCATCAGCCCGCCCACCGCCGTGAGCAGGGTCCACTCCCGCCAGGAGAAGAAGCGCGCGGCGGGCCTCGCGCGCAGCGGGGTGAGCCGCCCGGGCTTCGCGGCCGCCTGGAAGGCCAGCATCGCGGTGGGGTGGATGATGAGCTCCAGCCACACGATGTGGATGGGCAGGTACAGGAGCGACTTACCCCAGAGCGGCACCAGCGCCGCCGTGCCGACCAGCGGGATGTGGATGAGCAGCAGGTAGAGGAAGCAGCGCTGGAGGTTGGAGAAGAGCTGCCGGCCCTCCGCGATGGCGCGCACCAGCGTGCCGAAGTCGTCGTTCAGCAGCACGATGGAGGACGCCTCGCGAGCGCTCCGCGTCCCCCGCTCCCCCATGGCGATGCCCACGTCCGCGGCCTGGAGCGCCGGCACGTCGTTCACCCCGTCCCCCGTGGCGGCCACCACCTCGCCCTGTCTCCGGAGCGCCTTCACCAGCGCGTACTTCTGGGCGGGCAGCGCGCGCGCCACCACGTCCACGGGCGGCACCCTGCCCGTGTCGGCCAGCCGCGCCTCCAGGGCCTCTCCCGTGAGCACCACCGGATGTTCGCCGCCATGCCAGTGCGCCGCGTCCAGCGTCCGGCTCGCGCACGCGATGACCTTGAGGCCCTCGCGCGCGAGCGCGTCCAGGCGGAGCGCCCACTCCCGCCGGGCGTCCTCGGACAAGGTGCACAGGCCCAGCACCCGCTCGGGCGCGCCCTTCACCGCGGCGAGCAGCGTCCCGGGCCCCTGCCGCACCACCGCCGTCTCACGCTGACGGTCCTCGGTGAAGGGGAAGGTGGCCTCACGGGTGGGAGCGGGCAGCTCCGGCAGGTCCCGCGCTCCCGCCTCCAGCAGCGCCACGTCCAGCGGATCCCTCCCCTCCTCCCGCGAGGCCAGCACCGCGGTCCGCAGCAGCGCCCGCGGCGAGGTCCCGGGTGACGGCAGCAGCCGGGTCACCCGCAGGAGCCCTTCGGTCAGCGTGCCCGTCTTGTCCGAGCAGACGCAGCTCACGCGGCCGATGTTCTCGACCGAGACGGCCTGCCGCACCAGCGCCTGCCGCCGGGCCAGCCGGTACACCCCCGCGCCCAGGAAGAACGTGAGGGCCACCGGGAACTCCTCGGGCAGCGCCGCCACGCCGAGCGTCGCCGCGCTCAGGAGCGCGTCCAGCCACCCGAACCCCTGGCGCAGGCGGACCAGCGCCAGCACCGCGCAGAGCGCCGCCGCCACGCCCACCAGCACCGCCACCAGGTGCGCCACCGCGTGCTGGAGCGGCGTGCGTGCCCGGGCCTCCTGCCCCGCCGAGCGGACGATGCTCCCGTACAGCGTCTCCGGGCCGGTGAGGACGATGCGCACCCAGGCCGTCCCGGTGAGCAGCCGCGTCCCCGCGAGCCCCCAGTGCACCACCTCCACCGCCGGCTCCGCTCCGGGCGGGAGGCGCTCCAACGGCCGCTTGCGCACAGGCAGTGACTCGCCGGTGAGCGAGGACTCCTCGGCCTGCAGGCCCTGCCCCCGCACGACCAGGCCGTCCGCGGGGAACGTGCTGCCCGCCTCCACGCGCAGGAGGTCTCCCGGCACCACGTCCTCCGCCGGCACCTCCGCTTCATGGCCGTCGCGCGACACCGTGGCGCGCTCGGCCAGGCGCCCACGCAGGCCCTCGGTGGAGGCCTGGGTCCGGTGGTGCAGGAAGACGTCCATCCCAAGCAGCGGCACGAGCGCCAACAGCATCACCAGGCCATTCACATACTCGCCCAGGGCGAAGTAGAGGGTGCTCGTGCCCACGAGGAACCAGAGCATCGGATCGCCTCCGGCCTCGCGCAGGCTCTGGAGCGCGGAGCGGCGAGGCCGACCTCGCACGTCATTGCGGCCGTAACGCGCGCGACGCGCCAACACCTCTTCTGCCTCCAGGCCGCGCACGTCTTCCCAGCCATGAGGCAGGCGTTCGACCGGAACCAGGACTCGCATGACGCCCCCGGAAGAAGCTGGGGTCCTGCATGGGCGTCGGCAACGCGTTGAAGCCCCCGAGCGCCCATCGAGAGCTACCTGGCGTGCGCCGCGTCCGCTGCCTCCGCGTGGGACGTGCCGCGCCTGCGCGGTGACTAACGTGGAGAGGTGACTGCAAGGAGGGGCCATGACCATCGCCTGCGCGACCAATTTCTCGGATGACGCCCGGCGCGCCTGCGACACGGCGGCGCTGCTCGCACGGCGGATGAACGTCCCACTCTGCATCGTGCACGTCCTGACCGGGAACCTGGTGCGGACCTTCGGGGACGCCATCTGCGAAACCGCCCAATCCACGCTGCGCGACGAATGCGACCGGCTGCGGGCCACCGGCGTCCAGGTCGACTCCGTGCTCCTCACGGGAGAGCCCGAAGAGGAGCTGCGGGACCTGGTGGCGAAGCGCGGCTTCCAGTGGGTGGTGGCCGGGGCGCCGCGCGAGGACACGCCCTTCCGGGGCCTGGGGGGCACGCTCGACCGGATGGCCCAGTTGCTGGAGGTCCCCTTGCTGGTGGTCCGCGAGGGCTCGGGACTGGAGGCCTGGGCGCGCGGCGAGCGCCCCTTGCGGGTCATGCTGGGTGTGGACCGCTCCAGGCCCTTCGAGCTCGCCCGGGAATGGGTGAAGAGGCTCGCGAAGGTCGGCCCCGTGGAGGTCGTGGGAGGCCGCATCGTCTGGGTGGGCAGCGAGGCGGAGCGGCTGGGGCTGGTGCATCCGCACAGCTACAAGGACATGTCCCCGGAGCTGCGGGAGGCGCTGGAGCGCGAGTCCGATTCGCTGCTGGAGCCCCTGCGCGCCGCGGGCCTCCCGGTGCGCTCGCGGCTGGAGCCGGGGCTGGGCCGCATCGCGGACCACCTCATCGCCCTGGCCACGGAGGAGCAGGTGGACCTGCTGGTGGTGGGCACGCACCAGCGCAAGGCGCTCGCGAAGCTGTGGAGCGTGTCCCAATCCGCGCGGAGGCTGGCGCCCATGTCGGTGGTCAGCGTGCCGGTGCGCGCGGCGGAGCAGGGGCTGGAGCAGGAGCCTCCCCGGGTGCGCTCGGTGCTCGCGACCACGGACTTCGGCGAGGCCGGCGACCGTGCCATCGCCTACGCCTTCGCCATCACGCCACCGGGCGGCACGGTGCACCTGCTGCACGTGGAGCCCGCGAAGGCGACGCCCGAGGAGCTCCAGGCGGCGCGGCATCAACTGGAGCTGCGCGTACCGTCCCCGGAGCATGACGGCAGCCACAAGGTCGAGCTGTCGGTGCTCAAGGGCGACGACATCGCGGCGGTCATCACCCAGGCGGCCGAACGCCACTGCGTGGACCTGGTGTGCATGGGCACGCACGGCCGCACGGGAGTGAGCCGGATGGTGCTCGGCTCGGTGGCGCAGCAGGTGATGGCCCGCAGCGACCGGCCCGCGGTGACGGTGCGCATGCCGCGCGCCTGAAGACAGACGAGGTGAGCCATGAAGGCAACCGTGTTCCAAGGCACCCAGAAGGTGGGCGTGGAGGAGGTGGAGCGACCGAAGGCGGGCGCGGGCGAGGCCATCGTCCGGGTGACGCTCACCACCATCTGCGGCACCGACGTGCACATCCTGCGCGGCGAGTACCCGGTGAAGCCCGGCCTCACCGTGGGCCATGAGATGGTGGGCGTCATCGACGAACTGGGCCCGGGCGTGACGGGCTACCAGGTGGGGCAGCGCGTGCTGGTGGGCGCCATCACGCCGTGCGGCCAGTGCCGGGGTTGTCTCTCCGGGCACGCGTCCCAGTGCGGCCACGGCCAGGGCCTGGAGGCGGCGGGAGGCTGGCGCCTGGGCAACACGATGAACGGCGTGCAGGCGGAGTACGTGCGCGTGCCCTTCGCGCAGGCGAACCTGGCCCCCATTCCTGACGAACTGAAGGACGAACAGGTGCTGCTCCTGGCGGACATCGCTTCCACGGGCTTCAGCGGCGCGGAGTCCGGCGGCGTGAAGATTGGGGACGCGGTGGTGGTGTTCGCGCAGGGGCCCATTGGCCTGTGCGCCACCGTGGGGGCGCGGCTCATGGGCGCGTCGCTTGTCATTGGCGTGGACGGGGACGAGACGCGTCTGTCCATGGCGCGGAAATTGGGCGCGGACGTGGTGCTCGACTTCCGGAACCAGGACGTGGTGGCGGAGGTGAAGCGGCTCACCGGCGGCGGCGTGGACGTGGCCATCGAGGCGCTGGGCACGCAGCAGACCTTCGAGAGCGCGCTGCGCACGCTCAACCCCGGCGGCACGCTGTCCAGCCTGGGCGTGTACTCCGGGAAGCTGCAAATGCCCTACGACGCCTTCGCGGCGGGGCTGGGGGACCACCGCATCGTCACCACGCTCTGCCCGGGCGGAAAGGAGCGCATGCGGCGCCTGATGGAGGTGGTGCGCGCGAAGCGGGTGGACCTCACGCCGCTGTTCACCCACCGCTTCCAGCTCAAGGACATCCGAGAAGCGTATGAGCTGTTCAGCCAGCGCAAGGACGGAGTGCTCAAGGTCGCCATCCGGCCTTGAGCGGACGGGCTCGCGGCGGTGCGCCTACCGTGCCGCCGCGTAGCGCGCGAGGCTTGAGGGCAGCTTCGCTGCCAGCTCGTCCGGGCCGCTGAGCGTGAGGCCCAGGTCATGGACGAGGCCGTCGTCCACGCTGTAGACCCACCCGTGCACGGTGAGCGGCTGTCCGCGCTCCCACGCATCCTGCACGATGGTCGTCTGACACACGTTCTGCACCTGCTCCAGGACGTTCAGCTCGCCCAACCGGTCGTGCCGCTCATGGGGCGGGAGTGATTCAGGCAGGAGCCGCTCGTGCTTCTGGTGCACGTCCTGCACGTGGCGCAGCCAGTTGTCCGCCAGCCCCACCCGCTTGCGCTCCATCGCCGCGCGCACGCCGGAGCAGCCGTAGTGGCCGCAGACGATGATGTGCCGCACGCGCAAGAGGTCGATGGCGAACTGCAACACCGACAGCGCGTTGAGGTCGGTGTGCACGACGACGTTCGCGATGTTGCGGTGGACGAACAGGTCCCCGGGCATCAGGTTGACGATTTGATTCGGTGGCAGGCGGCTGTCGGAGCAGCCAATCCACAGGTACTCGGGCGACTGGCGGCTGGCCATCTTCCGGAAGAAGTCGGCGTCCTTCTCCACCATGGAGGCGGCCCACTCGCGGTTGTTCTGGAACAGCACGTCCAGCGTCGGGTCGCCCGCGTTTCGGTCGGTCATCCACCGGAGTCTAGCGAGCCGGAAGTGCCCTCCGGAGGCGTTTTCCTCCGAGCCCAGAATATGCGTGCGGCCCGGCGTACTCCCCCTGCAGGCGGCTTTCGCCGCTGGCTTGTTCAGGGGGACCCCATGCTGCAACACCTGCTTCGCTTCCCGCGGCTCCTTCCCTTCGTGGCGGCCTCCGTCCTGGCCGCCTGTGGCGGTTCGGAGGATGACCCCGGCGACGGCCCCGGGCCCGGCGGCCCCTGCGTCCGGAACATCTCCGGAAACCTCACCACCGCGACGACCTGGGAGCCGGGCACGCAGCAGTGCACCTACGCGGTGACGGGCGTGTTGGAGGTGAGTGGGGCCCTCACCCTGGCGCCGGGCACGGTGGTGCGCTTCGGGCCGGACGCGGGCCTGCTCATCATGCCCACGGGGTCCCTCAACGCGGTGGGCACGGAGGCCGCGCCCATCACCTTCACGGGGACGACGGCCACGCCGGGCTTCTGGAAGGGGCTCGCGTTCAAATCCAACACCTCCGCGAACGTGCTGGAGCACGTGGTCATCTCCTACGCGGGCAGCGAGGACGCCTTCTGCTGTGACTACTTCCATGGCCCCGCCGGCAGCCTGGAGGTCCGGGCCGCCGTGGTGGTGGGCTCGCTGCTCCAGGACTCCGTCAGCCAGGTGCGCATCGCGAACACCACGGTGGAGAAGAGCGGGACGCTGGGCCTCTTCGCCTTCAACCGGGCGCGGCTGCCGGGCTTCTCGAAGAACCTCTTCCGGGGGAACCTGGGCGCGCCCGCGACCGTGAGCCTGTCCATCGCGAGCGCGCTGGATGGAACGACCGTCTACTCCGGCAACAGCGCCACCCACCCGGCGGCCAACGGCGACAACACCGTCCACCTGCTGGCGGCGCCGGAGGGTGACCTGGCGATAGCCCAGACGTTGCACAAGCTGGACGTGCCCTACGGCGTCTCCACCGGCATCCCGGACACGACCGTGGAGTACGCGGGCGCGCTCACCGTGGAGCCAGGGGTGCGTCTCCAATTCGAGGCGAAGTCCGGGCTCCGCATCACGGAGACGGGCTCCCTGGTGGCGCGGGGCACTGCGGCGGACCCCATCGTGTTCACGGGCCGGACGGAGACGCCGGGCTCCTGGAAGGGCATCGCCATCCGCTCCCTGGACGCGAACAACGTCATCGCCCACGCGAGGGTGAGCCACGGCGGCTCGGACCCCTTC
Source organism: Corallococcus sp. AB018 (assembly GCF_003986945.1). Classification (NCBI taxonomy): domain Bacteria; kingdom Pseudomonadati; phylum Myxococcota; class Myxococcia; order Myxococcales; family Myxococcaceae; genus Corallococcus; species Corallococcus sp. AB018. The sequence goes on from NZ_RAWR01000059.1 coordinate 29,437, forward strand.
TGCTGCGACGCCTTCACGAACGCGGGCGACATCCAGGGCAACATCGTCCTGGGCGGCAGCGCGGGCCGGGGCCGGTTGCAGCTCTCCGACTCGCTCGTGTCACAGGGCACGGGATGGGGCGTCTTCGTCTTCAAGAACTCCACCTTCACCCCGAGCGCCAACACCTACGACGGCAACACCGGCACCGTGGGCTACGAGAGTCCCCCCTTCGCGCCCTGAAGCCGCGCCTCCAACACGGCCTCAGGGGTCGCGCGCCGTTCCACGGGAAGGGAACGGCGCGCGGCGGTGGGTACTACTTCGGTGAGAGCGTGCCGTTGCTGACGTCGCCGTAGATGCTTGGTGACGAACCGCCCGAGAAAACCGCGTTCGCGGTAAATGGAAAGGACTGCAACAGCGGATATCCTTCCGAGTCCACTCCGATGGAGATCGGCTGGGGATTCAGCTCGAACCGGGCGTGCTGCTCGACGTTCTCCAGGAGGATCGTCCCCAGGAAGGTGGCGGACGGGCCCGAGGAGTACGCCCCCATGAAGAGGTTCATCGAACGACCCTGGAGAGCGGGGACGAACTGCTGCATCACCACCGCCGGGACCGCGCCTCCCAGTTGGAAGGTCACGGGCGACGTCTGGATCTGTACGTCCTTCGTGCTGTACTCGTTCGACCGCGTGACCGTCGCGGACTCGAAGCTGATGACGAAGGGGATGCTCTTTTCGCTCAGTTCCGTGAAGATGTCCGGAGGAGCGCCGGGAGGGGGCTGGTAGCGAGGCCCGAAGTCAATGGTTCCGGAGATCCAACCGCCAGAGTCCACGCTGATGCCCACGTCGGCAGTGGCGTCTCCCGGCACCTTGAAGAGGAAGCGCACCGGGCGCGTCTCCCCCTCGCCCAGGGTGAACGCCATCGGGTTCGGCGACACCAGCGTGACGGGCACCGTGACGCCCGGCGCGTCCGTGCGCTCCACGTGCCATTCACCGTTCATCTGGATGGAATACGTCCCCGCCATGAGCGCCAGGCTCACGGACTCCGCGGACGTATCCGTGATGGTCGCGTTCTGCGGCCCCGTGATGGCGAACGTCGCGCCCACCAGCTTGTAGCTGCGCCCCGCCGACGTCGACACCAGCGGCAGCTCCAGCAGTCCCTCGCCCTCGCGAATCACGGGCGTGGACGATTCAGACACCTCACCACACGCAAGCGCCAGCAACGCAATCGCGCTCACGAACCACTTCAACCCTTGCATGGACTTCCCCCTCAGAAAGGCGCCGACGATAGGATTTCGAACATTGCACGGTCAAGACGAGCGGACCCGCACGCGCAATCACAGCCACACCCGGCCGGCGCGTGCATCTTACGGATCATGAGCGACACCCCTGACATCAAGACCGCCGACCTCTGTGACGCCCACTCGGGAACTCCGCAATTCCAGGTCGCGGAGCCGGGATTCCTGGACTACGGCGGGCGCCGGAGTTTCTTCGGACCCATCAGCACCGTGCGCGCGCCGGAGGACAACTCCCTCGTGCGCAAGGCATTGGAGGAACCCGGCCTGGGCCGCGTGCTGGTGGTGGATGGCGGAGGCAGCCGCCGCTGCGCGCTCGTGGGTGACGTGCTCGCGGCCCTGGGTCAGAAGAACGGCTGGGCGGGCGTGGTGGTCAATGGCTGCATCCGCGACGCGGAGGAGGTGGGTCGCACCGACATCGGCGTGAAGGCGCTGGGGACCCATCCACTCAAGAGCGGCAAGCGCAACGAGGGCCAGCGCGACGTGGAGGTGCGCTTCGCCGGCGTCACCTTCGTCCCCGGTCACCACCTCTACGCGGACGCGGACGGCATCGTCACTTCGCAGAAGGCCTTGCGCTGACCTTCGCCCTCCCCGTCCCAGCCACACGGAGCGCAGCGTCCCCGCGAGGGTGCGCAGCGCTTCGGCCGCCAGCAGCGCAGCGCGCGATGAGCCTCCCTGTCACTGGAAGTAGCCGTCCGAGAGCGTGCGCAGGAAGGCGACGATGGCCTGCTCCTCCTGGGGTGACAGGCCCAGGTTGCCCAGCTCCCGCGTGTTGATGTTCAGCCCCACCTCCGGCATGGGCCAGCAGTCCACGCCAGGAATCCCAGACGCGCTCCCCGTGCAGACCGGCAGCACGTCACGCGTGTTGTAGAAGTGGACGATGGACTCCAGGCTCTTGAAGTAGCCGTTGTGGGCATAGGCCTTGGTGAAGCCAGGGAAGGGGCGCTTGTCCACGTTGCGCAGGGTGGGAACCTTGACCTTGCCCAGGTTGGCGCGCGCAAAGGGCGCGTAGTCCTGGCGCGTCTGGAGGAAACCCCCCAGGCCCGGGTCGATCCAGAAGGGTCCATCCGGGTTGAACTGGAGCTGCCAGTACCAGGGATTGAGCAGGTTGCGCGGCACGCCCAGGTTCTCGAAGGTGTAGTCGGTGAAGAGCGGCGGCTCGCCGCCCGGACCGCGCTGGCTCGTGTGGCAGTTGTCGCAGTGGGCCTTGCCCTCGAAGAGCTTCAGGCCCCACTGCTCCTGCGAAGAGAGCCGCGCGCGGCCCGCGAGGTAGGCGTCGTACTTCGAGGAGAAGGCGTTCACCTCGCGAGAGCCCTCGTACGCGGCGATGGACCTCGCGATGTTGTCATAGGCGCGCGGCACGTCGCCGCAGATGCGGGCGCCCCAGACGGCCCGGAAGAGGTCGCCGTAAGGGCCGCCGCAGACCTTGGCCACCACCGCGGCCTCGCTGGGGTTGTTCTGCTCCACTGGGTTGAGGAAGGGGCCCTGCGCCTGATCCGCGGCGGGGTTGTCCAGCTCCTCGCCGGTGGCGCGGCCATCCCAGAAGTTGCCGCCCACGAAGTCGGCCTGTCCAGGCGTCACCATGTGGAGGATGGGAGCCTGCGTGGCATAGGCGGACGAGGGCGGCTTGCGATTGCCGAAGCGCCCCCGCACGGCGCCTTCATAGACAGAGCCGGTGAGGTTGATGAGCAGGCTGGGACCCGTCCAGCCCACCTCGGGGCCATGACAGACGGCACAGGCCTGGCCCATGGGCTCGGAGAGCCGACGGTCGAAGAAGAGCAGCTTGCCGAGCCGCTCCACGGGCTTCAGCCCACCGGGCGCTGACGTGGCCTCCTCGCGCAACGTGGCCTCGAAGATGGCCGAGGCCTGGAGGGATTCGGTCGTCTCCGGCGACTTCGCTTCATCCGTGTCACCGCTCGCGGGAGACTTCAATGACAACACTCCCGGGACAGGAGCGACTTCGCACGCCAGCGGCCCTCCCAGCGTCAGCAGCAGCGACAACCTCCACCATGACCGTGACCCGTGCATTTCCGGCACCTCGGATTGGGAGCGGCGGCCAGGGTGGCGTTACCACCGTTCCTCTGCCATGGGTCTGGAGCGCGCGATGGCTGTCGGATTCCGGGGATGGGATTGCCCTTTGGAATTGGAAGGGCATCCCTCCGCGGACGTGAAGGCCCCTGCCGCCCCCTACTGACGACAGGGAGCCTCCGTCGTCCGGCAAGCGACGGTGGGCCACCTGCCCGGGTCATAGGCGGCAATGCCTTCCATCCTGGATAGTCCGCCCAATCGCTATCGCGACCAAGAGGGGGACGTCCATGGAGAGAGCAGACAGGCACCTGATGCTGGTGCTCGTGGCCGCGCTGTTCGTGGGCTGCGGCGCTTTATCGGGGGATGCGGGGACGGCGCGCTTCACGGTCGCCGTGCCCCAATCCCTCGCATCCGGCGTCACCCGCGTCGTCGTCACCTCTGGGGGAGCGGCCATCCCCTCCGTGTCGGTGGAGCTCGCGCCAACGAACGGGGTGTGGGGCGGAATCATTGGCAACATTCCGGCGGGCGCCGACCGCACCTTCCTGGCGCAGGCCTTCGATGCCGGGGGCGCGTTGCGCTTCGAGGGCTTCGCCTCCGGCATCACCATCCTCGCGGACCAGACGACCCTCGTCGCCATCACCCTCCAACAAATCAACCCGCCGCCGCCCTTCGAGAACGAAGCGCCCATCATCGACTTCGTGGCGGCGAACCCGAGCACCGTGGCGGCTGGCGGCACCGTCTCCCTGTTCTCCTCCGCGCATGACCCGAACCCGGACGACACGCTCAGCTACGCATGGAGCGCCACCGCGGGCACGTTCTCCTCCACCTCCGAGCCCTTCACCTCGTGGACGGCTCCCGCCACCACCGGCATTCAAACGCTCACGTTGACGGTGACGGACTCACGAGGCCTGGCCTCCAGCGCCCTCCTGGTCGTCAACGTCCTGCCGGAAGGCGAGGGTGAGGCCGAGCTGTCCATCTCCTTCAACAGCGCTCCCCAGGTGACCTCCATCACCGCGACCGCGACGCGGCTGGTCGTGGGCCAGCCGACGACGCTCTCCGCGCTTGCCATGGACCTGGACGGTGACAACCTCTCCTACGCCTGGAGCGCGTCGTGCGCGGGGACCTTCAGCGACACGTCCTCCGACTTCACTCAATTCACGCCTTCGCTCGCACCGGCCGAAGCCTGCAACAACTGCCGCCTGACCGTCGCCGTGTCCGACGGGCGCGGAGGGCACAACACAGGCACCGTCGCCCTGTGCGTCACCAGCACGCCCCCCACCACCCACCTCGCGCCCGTCATCCTCCGCTCCTACCGCTCCTCGAACACCGCCAACCCGGGCGACGTACTCACCTATGAGGTGGCCGCCAGCGACCCGCGGGGCTCCGCGCTCACCTTCTCCTGGGACGCGAGCACCGGCGCGTTGGGCACGCCGACCGGCGACTCCACGCACAGCCGCGTCACCTGGACGGCGCCCCCTTGCGCCAGTGGTGGCACGCCCCCGTCCATCACCGTCACCGTGACGAATGCCTTCGGCCTCACGGCCACCCGGAGCTTCACCGTGACGGGACTGCCAGGCTGTTCCGTTCCGGGGACGTGGGCCCTGACGGGGCCCATGGTTGGAGGCAGTCTTCGCCTGTTCAGCACGGCGACGCGGCTGCAGGACGGCAGGGTACTCGTCGCGGGCGGCAGCGAAGCGCAAAGAGGCCAGTGCAACAACACGGCGGAGCTGTATGACCCGGCCTCGAATACCTGGAGCGCGACCGGCTCCATGCTCGAATGCCGCTACGGCCACACGGCGACACTGCTCCTCAACGGCAAGGTGCTCGTCGCGGGTGGAATGGATGAGTTCTTCACCCTGCGAACGGCGGAACTGTACGACCCGGCCACGGGCACCTGGAGTCCCACGGGCTCCATGACGGAACCCCGCACCGGCCAGACCGCGACACTCCTTCTCGATGGCCAGGTGCTCGTTCAGAGTGGACTGTCGGCGGAGCGCTATGACCCTGCGTCGGGGACCTGGAGCGCGACCGGCTCCCTGGCCATGAGTCGTGAGGCGAGCTCGGCGCCGCGTCTGCAGGACGGCAGGGTGCTCGCCGTGGAGGGCGCCACTGCGGAGCTGTACGACCCGGCCACGGGCACCTGGAATCCCACGGGCGCTCCTGTCATCCCCATCGGCGGCTGGCCGGTGTTGCTGCTGGATGGGCGGGTGCTCGACTTGGGGGGGGACACTGCGGAGCTGTACGACCCGGCCACGGGCACCTGGAGCCTCACGGGCTCACCGTCCACATCGTTCCAGGGCCCGGTGACGGTGCTGCTCAATGGGAAGGCGCTCGCCGTGTATTCGGACTCCGCGGCGCTGTACGACCCGGCCACGGGCACCTGGACGCCCACCGCGCCCACAATCGTCCCGCGCTTTGCGCTCAACACGGCGACGCTGCTGTTCGACGGCAGGGTCCTTGTCGTGTCGGGGAGCTTCGACTCCAACGCAGCCGAGCTCTACACTCCCTGACCGCCGCGCCCCGGGAAGTCGACACGTCAGGGATGTCCTACGAGGAAGGAACACCGACCATGAGCCCCACGAACGACCCGAAGAACGCTACTCCGCCCTCGGATGCCGACGCCGCCGTGAGGGACGCCTTCACGCTGGTCCGCTCGGGGGACGCCGGGAAGCTGCGCGAGCTGCTCGACGCCGGGCTTCCCGTCAGCGTTCGCAACGAGCGGGGCGACTCCCTGCTGATGCTGGCCAGCTATTACGGCCACGTGGACGCGACGCGCCTGCTGCTGGAGCGCGGCGCGGATCCGGAGCAGCCCAACGACGCGGGCCAGACACCCCTGGCTGGCGCGGCCTTCAAGGGCAACGAGGCCATCGCCACGGTGCTCCTGGAGGCGGGCGCGGACGTGGACGGCGCGGGCCCGGATGGCCGCACGCCGCTGATGTTCGCGGCCATGTTCGACAAGCTGGAGATGATGGAGCTGCTGATCCAGCGCGGCGCGGACCACCGGGTCCGGGACGCTGACAAGCGCACCGCGCTGGACTACGCGCGCTCCATGGGTGCGGCGCGCGCGGCCGAGCGGCTGGATCCGAAGCCCTGAGAAGACAGACACCCGGGGCTACGCGTTCGTGTGGCCCCAGGCGTTCTCGGGCGGCTTGCCCTGGCCGTCCCCGCCCCGGGCCGTCGTCTCCTCCCTCAGCGAGGTGACGGCCTCCACGATGTGCTCCGCGTCGATGCCCGCGGCGTTCAGCAGCTCCGCGGGCTTGCCGGAGCCGGGCATCTTCGTCACCGCGAGCCGCACCACGATGGGCAGCCGCTCGCGCTCACCCGTGAAGGCCTCCAGCACCGCGTCCGCCAGGCCCCCTTCCGCCCAGTGGTCCTCCACCACGATGAGCCGCCCCAGCGTCTCTCGCGCGGCCTTGCGCAGCGTCTTCGCGTCCACCGGCTTCACGGAGTACAGGTCGATGACGCGCACCGCGATGCCGTCCTTCTTCAGCGCCTCGTAGGCCTTGAGCGCTTCGTGCAGCGTGATGCCGGCGGCCACCACCGTCGCCACGTCCTCATCGGACTGGCGCACCACCTTGCTGCCGCCAATGGGGAAGTCCTCCGTCGCGGGGTAGAGCACCGGCGTCTTCTCACGCGTGCTGCGCAGGTAGGTGATGCCCTGGCGCTCCACCAGCTGCGCCAGGAGCTTCGCGGTCTGGTTCGCGTCGCTCGGGTAGAGCACCGTGCTGCCGCCCACCGCGCGCATCATCGCCAGGTCTTCCAGCGCCATCTGCGACGGTCCGTCCTCTCCAATGGACACGCCTGCGTGGCTGCCGCACAGGTGCACCGTGGCGTTGGAGATGGCCGCCATGCGCACCTGGTCGTAGGCGCGCGACAGGAAGGCCGCGAAGGTGCTGACGAAGGCCTTCTTGCCCAGCACCGCCATGCCCACCGCGCTGGACACCATGTTCTGCTCCGCGATGAACATCTCGAAGTAGCGCTTCGGGTGCGCCTTCTGGAACTCGTTCGAGTACGTGGAGTTGGACACCTCCGCGTCCAGCGCCACCACGTCCGGCCGGGCGTTGCCCAGCGCCAGGAGCGCGTCTCCATACGCCTTGCGCGTGGCCTCCTTCTGGCCGACCTCGTACGTGGGCAACTGCAACGGCGAGGCCTTGTCCTGGACGGTGGCCTTCAGCGCCTCCGGCTTCTTCACCTGGACGCGGACGTTGCGCTCTCCGCCCAGCTCGCGGATGGCGTCCTTCGCCTTGTCCTCCGGCAGCGGCTTGCCGTGCCAGCCGTCCTGGTTGGCGATGAGCGAGGAGCCGTGCCCCTTCTCCGTCTTGCAGACGAGGCAGGTGGGCTGACCCTTCTTCGCCTGGGCTTCGGCGAAGGCCCGGTCGATGGCGCCCAGGTCATGGCCGTCCAGCGTGACGGCGTTCCACCCGAAGGCTCGGGCGCGGGCAGCGTAGGCCTCCAGGTTCCAGCCCAGCTCCGTCTCACGGCTCTGCCCCAGCCGGTTCACGTCGATGATGGCGCACAGGTTGTCGAGCCCATAGTGGCCGGCCTTGTCGAACGCCTCCCACACGGAGCCCTCCGCCGTCTCGCTGTCGCCCATGAGCACGTAGGTGCGGAAGGGCAGTCCGTCCATCCTCGCGCCGAGCGCCATTCCCACGCCCACGGCCAGCCCCTGCCCCAGCGACCCGGTGGCCACGTCCACGAGCGGCAGCACGTGCGGGTTCGGGTGGCCCTCCAGCCGGCTGCCGAACTTGCGCAGCGAGAGCAATTCCCGGTCGTCGATGGCGCCCGCTGCCTTGAAGGCGGAGTAGAGGACCGGGCAGGCGTGGCCCTTGGAGAGCACGAAGCGGTCGTTGTTGGGGGCCTTCGGCTGTTGGAAGTCGAAGCGCAGGTACTTCTGGAACAGCACGGCCATGATGTCCGCCGCGGACATGGACGAGCTGGGGTGGCCCGAGCCCGCCGCCGTGGTGCAGCGGATGCTGTCGATGCGCAGCTGCGCCGCGAGGTCCGCCAAGGTGTCCGCCATCGTTTCGCTCCCGGGTTGGGGGGCCAGGGGTGTGCCCCCGCTACTGTGTTGACTGCCCCGGCCTGCGAGAAGCGTTGCCCCCCGCCGGCCCTGTTCACAGGCAGAATCCGCGAGTGCCTGCCCGCCCGGCCGGACGTGGGCGGCAGGGCATGCGCAACTTGAAGCAACGCCATCTGGGAGCCTCGCGCCCCCGCCGGGAGAATCCATGAATCCGCTGCGACAGCTCGCCGAGTTCGGCCAATCCGTCTGGGTGGACAACCTCCAGCGCAGCTACATCACCAAGGGCACGCTGAAGAAGTTCATCGACGAGGACGGGCTCAAGGGGCTCACCTCCAACCCGACCATCTTCCAGAAGGCCGTGTCGGGCAGTGACGATTACCAGGACCTCTTCGACGCGGCGAAGGGCAAGGGCCTCTCCGGCAACGACCTCTATGAGCAGCTCGCCGTGCGCGACGTGCAGGGCGCCGCGGACATCCTCAAGCCCGTGTACGACGCGACGAAGGGCCAGGACGGCTACGCGTCGCTGGAGGTGTCACCGGGCCTGGCGCTGGACACGCAGGGCACGCAGGAGGAGGCGCGGCGGCTGTGGAAGACGCTGTCGCGGCCCAACGTGATGATCAAGGTCCCGGGCACCATTCCGGGCCTGCCGGCCTTCGAGCAGCTCACCGCCGAGGGCCTCAACGTCAACGTGACGCTGCTCTTCAGCCAGGAGCGCTACAAGCAGATCGCCGAGGCCTACGTCTCCGGCCTGGAGAAGTTCGCCGCGTCCGGTGGGGACGTGAGCCGCGTGGCGAGCGTGGCGTCGTTCTTCATCAGCCGCATCGACGCCATCGTGGACAAGGAGATTGAGAAGAAGCTCAAGGCGGGCGCCACGCCGGAGCAGCAGAAGGCGATGGAGGGACTGAGCGGCAAGGTGGCCATCGCCAACGCGAAGCTCGCCTACCGCACCTTCAAGGAGGTCTTCGGGAGCTCGCGCTGGAAGGCGCTCGCGGCGAAGGGCGCCAAGGTGCAGCGCGTGCTCTGGGCGAGCACCAGCACCAAGAGCCCGAAGCTGCGCGACGTGCTCTACGTGGAGGAGCTCATCGGCCGCGACACGGTGAACACCATGCCGCCCGCCACCATCGACGCGTTCCGGGACCACGGCAAGGTGCGCCCCAGCCTGGAGGAGGACCTGCCCGGGGCGGAGGCGACGATGCGCCAGCTGGAAGCAGCCGGCATCTCCATGAAGACGGTGACGGACGAGCTGTCCACTGACGGCATCCGCCTGTTCTCCGAGTCCTTCGACCAGCTGCTCGGCGCGGTGGGAGAGAAGCTGAAGAAGACCTGAGTCCTGGAATCCGCGTGCGGGAGGGGCCCAGGGTGATAGTCATTGCGCCCTGCGCGCCGCTCCCGGTGCGCCGCTCCAGGAGACACCTTGCATGGCCCCGGTCGCACTCGTCACTGGCACCTCCACTGGCATTGGCCTGAGCACGGCCATCCACCTGGCACGCCAGGGCTTCGAAGTCGTGGCCACCCTGCGCGACAGCGCCCGGGCGGACGCGCTCCGGGACCGGGCGGACCGGGAGGCCGTGAAGCTCCACATCCGCACGCTGGACGTGACCAGTGACGCCTCCACCCAGGCGTGTGTCCGCGACATCCTCCAGGCGCACGGCCGCATCGACCTGCTGGTGAACAACGCGGGCGCGGGCTACCTGGCCACGATGGAGCAGACCTCCGAGGAGGCCCTGCGGCGCACGATGGAGGTCAACTTCTTCGGCGTGTGGCGCGTCACCCAGGCGGTGTTCCCTCTCATGCGAGAGCAGCGGTCCGGGCGCATCATCTCCGTGAGCAGCTTTGGAGGACTGGTGGGTCAGCCCTTCAATGACGCGTACTGCGCGGCGAAGTTCGCGGTGGAGGGCTTCATGGAGAGCCTGGCCCCCGTGGCGTCCCGGCTGGGTATCCAGGTCTCGCTGGTGGAGCCGGGGCCGGTCCACACGGAGTTCGTCAACAACGTGCGCGCGACGGGCAATGGCACCCAGGGCAACGGACCAGCCGTGTATGGCGAGCTGCTGGGCCGGTACATGCGGGGCTCCGCGGAGACCTACGCGAGCATGGGACAGACCGCGGACGACATCGCGCGCATCATCTGCGAGGCCGCGACCTCCCCATCGCCGCACCTGCGCTACATCACGTCCGAAGTCATGCGCTCCCTGTACGCGCTCAAGGCCGGGGACGCGACCGGCGACACGATGGTCGCCCGCGTCGCGACGCGCCTGGACTGAAGCAGTGACGCGTTACACGGCACCGGGCTTGAGCACGGTGCCGTAGACGCGCTGGGCGAGGCCTGATTGGAGGAAGTCCATCTCTCCGCCCACCATGGACAGGTACCTGGCGGCGCCGGGGTTGCTGGTGCCTTCGTTGGCCGCGCCGCCCGGGCCCATGAAGTGGGAGAGCAGTCCCGTCTGGACGGTGGTGGGCGCCGTCCCGTCGCGCCCCCAGAGGTAATGCTCGTTGGCGGAGACGGCACCCAGCCGGGCCATCTGCGACATGTACCAGGCGCCGACGTGCACGTTCTCCCAGACGTTGGCCAGCTCCGGGTCCTGGGTCTGCTTGGGGTCCCAGGCGCTGCCGTCCGCGCGCTTCAGGCCATTGCCGCTCGCGTAGTTGCGGAAGTCCTCCAGGTTGGAGGCCGCACGCGGCTGCAACAGACCGATGGTCTTGTCCGGGGTGACGCTGCCGTTGGGTTCCACGTTGAGCTTCGGGTTGAACGTGGACTCCTGCGCGATGTCCGCCAGAAGCATGCGCGTGGCGTCCTGGAGTGGCAGCTCCGGGAAGTAGCGCTTCGCGGCGCTGAGCGCGGCCTCGGCGATGGGGCGCTTGTTCTTCTCGAACCCGGCGCGATTCGCGTCCCCCACGCCGTGCATCTCCGCCCCCACCGGGTGCAGGGACGAGAGCCTGTCCATGTCCGTCATGGCCTGGGCCGCGCCGTAGTCACCGCTCACGCCCTGGGGGCCGGAGACCGCGTCCAACCGCGGTGCGCTGGTGTCCGAGGGGCGTGCCATCTGCCCCGATGACGTCAGCAGCGACAGCGCGCGCAACGAGTCACCGAAGTAGCCACCGCCCTCGGTGGTCTTCACCATCTCGTTCCACATCGCGCCACGGTACCCGGCATCCGGGTCCGCGATGGCGCCCGCCGCGGCCATGGAGACCGCCGTCGCGTTGTGGTTCTTCGACAGGGACGTGCCGTCCAGCGCGTACGTGTCGCCGATGTTCTCGACGCCCTGTGACTTCCAGAAGGTGTTCACCTTGTCCAGGTAGGCACTGGCGCGCGGATCATCATTCCACGCCGCGTCCAGACCGATGCGCCAGGGGGTCCGCATGGCGTCGTAGGTGGCGTTCGGCCCCCGGTCCAGCGGCTTGCCATTGGCATCCATCCAGTCCGGCACCAGTCCCGTGTCCTTCGAACCGGGCTGCTTCAGCGCCTTGTCCAGCATGTCGTAGCTGGCGTCCGCGACCTGGTCCCAGCGCGTGTCACCGGTGAACTTGCTGAACTCCTTGTAGTACGCGGGCGCGAAGTAGCTGGGATTCGTCTCCGAGGAGCCACCGAACGCGTCGCCCGGCTTGAGCACGTTCGTGCCCGGCTCCACCTCGTGCTCCAGGATGTTGTCGATGAGCGTGGTGGCGTCCTGCTTGTAGCCGCCCCACTTCTTGTCGGCGCTCACCAGCGCCATCGCCATGTCCTCATCCGCGTCCGTGGCGCCGTTCTGTCCCAGCGTTCCGCCCTGGGCGTCGATCCGCCAGTTCATCAGGCCGTTCTCGTTCAGATGGGACTGGGCGTACTTCCACAGGCCATCGAACGTCGTCTGGTCTCCATTGTTCGCGGCGAGCAGCATCCCGTAGCCAATGCCCTCCGACACCGTGTCGCCGTTGTTCTCCGGGCGCTGCACGCGCAGCGCACCATTGGCTCCGTCGGCCGTGACGTACTTCTCCTTCCAGTCCGCGTAGCTCTGCTGGACGGCCGCCTCCGCAGTCGCCTTGTCGGGCGCCAGCGTCTTCGCCGTGCTCGCGGTCCGCGGGTCCGTGCCCTGGGCCTGCCCGGAGAACGACTGCCAATCCGCGCGGGTGTCGCGGCCCACGTCGAAGCCATCCTTCACCGTGGCGGGCTGGGACGCAGGCGGCTTCGCCGCTCCGGCGGTCGCGACGGCCGGAGGCTGGACAGCGTTCGGCTTCACGTCCCAGCGTTTGAAGGAGGGGACGCAGGAACCATTGGAGGACAGGGCAGAGACCATGGGAACGCTCCGTGCTGGGAGGTGGGCCGGTTGCGGCCGGATGCCCACTTCCAAAGCAGGAGCGATGCCAGGGCTTACGCATCCCGGCTTCAGAGGGACACGCAGGAGGGAAGGCGCGTGCGCTGGGTGACTCCAGTCACCCGACGGGCCCTCCACCGGGTGACCGCAGTCACCCGGTGGCGCTACCGCCTTCCGCGAGGCCGGGGCTCCTTGAGACGCGCGGGGACGGCGGCGGCCTCCGGAGCCGGATGCGTCTCCAGCCAGCGGGCCACGGTCGCGGCTTCGGGATCGCGCGTGGCGCGGACGAAGCGCGCGCGGGCCGCTTCCGCCTCCTGCCTCGCGGGCTGCCTCTCCCCGGCCTCCCACAACGCCCTCGCGAGCGCGAAGCCTGACTCGGCCAGCGTCCCGTCCGGCATCGATGGGTACGCCACCGCCAGCCGCAGCGGCGCGATGGCGTCCTTCGCGCGGCCCAGGCCCAGCAGCGCCTGTCCCACGCCGTCCTGGCTGTACTGGAAGGTCTCGTCGCCAGCAGGCGCCACCTGCTGCTTCGTCGCGAGCGCCTCCTCATAGACGCGCAGCGCCTCGTCATGGCGGCCCAGCGCCAGCAGGCACATGCCCACCTCGTCCAGTCCCTCCGCCACCGGCAGCGTGCGCGCCCCCAGGAGCGCCTTGCGGATCTCCACGGCGGCGCGCGCGTGCGGCAGGGCCCGGGCTGGATCCGCCGCCTCGCGAAGTGCCCAGGCGAGGACGTCGTGCCTTCGAGCGGTGTCCGGGTGCAACGGGCCCACCGCGGCCTCCGTCAGTGACAGCGCGCGCTCCAGCAACGCCACGCCGCGCGCGGTGTCCTTCATCCGGATCGCCAGGTTGCCCTGGAGGAAGGTGATGCGCGCGCGCAGCGGGTGGCCTTCCGGCAACGCCGCCTCCGCCCGCGTCCGCGCCTCCTCGAAGAGGGCGCTCGCGCGGGAGAAGTCATTCCTCGCGTTCGCGAGGTTGCCTTGATTGACCCGCACCTCCGCTTCCAGCACGGCGTCGCCGCCCATGCGCCGCAGCGTCGCGTCCGCGAGCCCGCTCCAGACCTCCGCAGGTTCGAAGTGCCGCTGGCCCTCCTCCACGTAGAGCAGCCGGTTGAGGATGGTGACCTTCAGCCGGTCCGCCCTCCCCGCCTCCGCGTCGAAGGCCGCCTGCCGCAGCGCGGTGGCCGCCCCCTCGGAGTCCCCCAACTGCTCGCGCATCCAGCCCTGCTGAAGCTGGAGCCGGGCCATCAGCGGCGCGTACCCCGTGGCCCGCACGGCCTCCACGAGCGGCTCCAGCCGCGCCCGGGCCTGGGGAAGGCGTCCGCCATCCACCAGCACCTTCACCTCCGACAGGAGCGCCTCCAGTCGCTCCACATCGGCGCGCTCCGCGGGCGACTCCGGCAGCCGCTGCTGCTCGCCCAGCTTCGCCACGTCCGCGCACTCGTCCAGCGCGGGGAGCGCGTTCACCAGCGACAGGGACTTCTCCACCAGGGGGACGTCCGCGGTGGACAGCAGCGCCACCACCGCGCGTGCGTCCTCGCGCCGCCGCTCCAGGCACACCACGCGCTCGACGCGCAGGGCCTCCGGCTGGGTGCCCTCCACGAGCGTGGCCCTGCACGCGTCCGTGTGCTGTTGGCTCCAGCTTCGCGCGTACCCATCCAGCACGGCCGCCACGCGCCCGGCCATGTCCGCCCCCAGCGGGCTGCCCGTGGCGGTGAAGGCACGCACCACCTGCTCTCGCTGCTCCGAGCCCCACACCCGCGCCATGAGAACGTCCGCGCCCTCGCATACGCGCGACTGCTGATAGAGCACGCCGCCGCCCAGCAGGAGTCCTCCCGCCAGCAGGCCCACGCCGCCCCACGCGCGGCGCCGGGCCCTGCGCTTCGGCTCCTGCCCCAACGCGTCCAGCAGCTCCGCGAGCGCCGGGAAGCGCTCCGCCGGGCGCAGCGCCAGCCCGCGCATCACCGCCCGGCCCACCCACGCGGGCACCCGCGAGTCGCTCGGCGGCTCCATGAGGCGGGGCGCGTTCGGGCCCTCCAGGTCGGCCGGCGTCTTCAGCGCCTGCATGCGCGCGACGTCGAAGGGGCGCTGGCCGTACAGCGCGGCGTACAGCGCGGCGCAGAAGCTGAATTGATCCGTGCTCGCGTCCGGGACCGCGCCCAGCACCTGCTCCGGGGACATGTAGTTCGGCGTGCCCATCACCGCGCCTGTGACGGTGATGGGCGCATCCAACATGCGCCGCTCCGCGGCCAGCGCGTTCACTTCCCGCGCGGAGGAGTCCTCATCGTCGCCAGAGGGCAGCCCCACCTGGCGCGCGAGCCCGAAGTCCGTCACGCAGACGCGGCCCCGGCGGTCCCTCAGCACGTTGGCCGGCTTGAAGTCGCGGTGCACCAGCCCCACCGCGTGCGCGGCCACGAGCCCCCGGCCCGCGCCCAGGTACGCCTCCAGCACCTCGCGCCACGAGCGAGGGGCCTCCTTCAGCCACTGCCCCAGCGTGCCCCCATCCAGCAGCTCCATCGCCAGGAAGACCTGGGCGCCCCAGATGCCCACGTCGAACACCGGGATGACGTTCGGGTGCGAGATGCGCGCCATCGCCTGCGCTTCGCGCAGGAGCCGCGCCCGTCCCAGCTCCGGATCCGCGTGCCCATCCGAGCGCAGCAGCTTCAGCGCCACCTTCCGGTCCAGGTCCGGATCATAGGCCGCGTACACCACGCCCATGCCTCCCGCGCCCAGCGGCCGCAGGAGCAGGTAGCGCCCCACCTGGACGGGTGAGGACGTCCCGTGCCGGGGCTGCCGGTCCGATTCATTCGTCGCGGGCACGGTCTCCGCTGGCGTCCGCGGCAGCAGTCGCGTCGCCTCGCCATCAGGGCTGCGCGCGGGAAGCGTGTCGTCGCGGTCGTCTCCGGCCGGGGTCTTCATGATGGATGACATCCTAGGAGCCCCGGCGTTGCCATCACCATGCCCCCACAACCCGACCGCGGTCTTCTTCGATAATAAGGAGCCGCGGTCTCCTCCCCCGAGCGCAAGGGTTGTTCATGAACGTCACCCGTCCCCAGAATCTCCCTCCC